>NZ_JAPHPY010000062.1:0-25642 GCF_026241575.1 Vibrio sp. Sgm 5 | reverse complement strand
TGAAAGCACCGGTCTTGAAAACCGGCGTACGTTAATAGCGTACCTAGGGTTCAAATCCCTATCTCTCCGCCACTATTGAGAAGCCTCGCTAGAAATAGCGAGGCTTTTTTCATTTCTGACGTTTGAGAATTAGACGGGATTTGCATTAAGTTCCAGTTAGTCACAACCCTAGGCTAGGCATTCCAGAACTAGGCCACCACATAGAAAGCCCGCTGAAAAATCAGCGGGCTTTCGTCGTTTTTAGCATTCGAAAGTGGTGGTTGCTCTAAGCTTAACTTTTTGAATTTTAGGCATAAAAAAGCCCAAGCTTGTAGCTTGGGCTTTTCAATATCCGTTGCTTAATAGAGTTATTAAAACTCTTTTGGTGCGAAGCCTGTCATTGCATCTAGGCGAAGTTCTTTACCAACTTTAGTCAGTGGATGAACGATAACTAGACCTTTCACACGCTTCTTAAGCTTGCCGATATCTGCTTGTTCTGCTTTAGTGATTTCACGAGAGAATGGCATATCAAGCAGGCTCTTACGCTCTTTGTTTAGCTCGTATGTTTGCTTGTGCTTAAGTTGATTCAGCTTCTTCGTTAAGTCATCAACTTCATTCGTGAATTTAGTAATCATTTCGTGATCACCACGAGAACGCGCCGCATCAAGTTTACGTTGGCAAGTATCTAAACGGTTGTGCAGCTTTTGAATGTCAGTTTTAATGCTCATGGTAATTAGACTCAAATTTTTTATGGTCGAGGAGTATAGCATAGCTGAAATTCAACGCTCTACTATACTGCTCGATATCCCCACTTTACTTGATCAATTCATTGCCTGAAGCCTGCTCTGAAAAGAACGCTTCGACGTTATTTAGCGTAACAGAAGCGATGTTGTTTAGAGCCTCATGGGTCAAGAAGGCCTGATGCCCAGTAAATAGCACATTGTGGCAAGCTGATAAGCGGCGGAATACGTCATCCACGATGACATCGTTCGATTTATCTTGGAAGAACAGGTCTTTTTCGTTGTCATAAACATCTAAGCCGAGCGCGCCAATTTTGCCTTGTTTAAGCGCTTCAATGGCAGCTACAGAATCAAGTAACTCACCACGACTGGTATTGATGATCATGACACCGTCTTTCATTTGAACGAAGGCGTTTTCATTCAATAGGTGGTAGTTTTCTTCACTCATTGGACAGTGCAGAGAAATGACGTCTGCGTTAGCATAGATCTCTTCAAGAGAGCAGTAACGCGCGCCCATCTCCAACGCAAGAGGGTTTTCATATGGGTCGTAGCATAAGACTTCCATCCCTAGCCCTTTAAAGATGCGCATGGTGGCGATACCTATCTTACCTGTCCCTACGATACCAACAGTCTTGCCATAAAAGTTAAAGCCGACTAAACCTTCTAGGTTGAAGTTTGCGTCACGAGTACGCTGGTAAGCTTTATGCAAGCGTCGATTCAGACACATCATCATGCCGACAGTGTGCTCTGCCACGGCTTCTGGAGAATAGGCAGGAACGCGGACAACTTGTAAACCAAGTTCTTTCGCCGCTTCCAAATCAACCTTGTCGAAACCTGCACAACGCATCGCGATCAGTTTCGTGCCGCCAATGGAAAGTTGTTTTAGAACTGGAGCAGACAGGTCATCGTTTACGAAGGCGCAAACAACCTCGCAACCCTGTGCCATTTTTGCAGTTTTAGACGTTAATCTAAAATCATGATAGTGAAATTCGAAGTCCCGGTTGTTTTTGATTTTGTTGAAAGAGGCTTCGTCATAGGATTTTGCACTGAAAAAAGCAATGTTGAGCATAATACCCTCTCTATTTGTGCTGAATTTGTAAAGTAATCTCCTTATAAAGTAAGCCAATTTTAGTGTAATGAGTAGTTAAATTTGCACACATTAAGTTTGCTTTAGTGTGACCATCTGACTAGCATGGTTGCTCTTTTTTGTGTTCCCCTTAAGTGGATGAGTTAGGCGTTCTGGCGATGTCAGTAAAATGGTTGTCTTTGATCTTGTGTTGTACGTTTATGTCCGGTGCTCACGCAGCGGTCGATTTGGTAAAAGTTGATAAGTCGAAGCGTAGGATGTACCTGATGGAGAATGGCGAGGTCGTAAAAGAGTATCGCATCGCATTGGGTGCTAATCCAAAAGGGCACAAGCAAGAAGAGGGTGACAATAGAACTCCAGAAGGTGATTACACGTTAGATTACGTGATCAACGATTCTGCTTTCTACCGTTCTGTGCATATCAGTTACCCTGATGCGATTGATCGTTTGGAAGCGCATCGTCGCGGTGTTGCACCTGGAGGGGCAATTAAAATTCACGGTCTTAAAAATGGTGAGACTCAATCACCTCAATTTATTCAAAGCTTCGATTGGACTAACGGTTGCATTGCCATTACTAACGAAGAAATGGACGAATTTATCAAGCTAGTCAAAATGGGAACCCCAATTACTATTGAATGGTAATGAAGTTCCTAATATCGACATCTCAGCTACTACATAAAACGACTTGGATGGTCACTAAAGATGCCATCCAACATTGGCAGATGTTTTAGTTTTTTGGGATTGTTCACTGTGTAACACATCACCTTGTAGCCTGCTTTTTGTAGCTTATTGATTTGGCGTGAGCGAACCCAGTTAATATTGAGGTTACAGCTGTAGGCATCTACTTCTTCGAGCAATAATCGGTCTTTTCGACTAAAGAATTCACTTAGCACACCTAGTCTATAACCCTCACAATGCTTGTGCAGTGCTCTAATTACGTCATGACTGAAGCTTGATAAAAGGATGCGTTCTTTTGGTAAAGGACCGTCTAGAAGAGTTTTAGCCGCCATTTGAGCAACGTCATTGGCAGAGTGATGATCTACTTTAACCTCGATGTTAAGATTTAGGTCATTTTCTGCAGCAAGCTCTAGGAGCTCAGATAGTGTCATGATGGATTCATTGGCGAATTCATCGCCGAACCAACGACCAAAATCTAACGCTTTGAGCTCAGATAATGTCATTTGGTCAACTCGACCTTTACCGTTACTACAGCGGTTCACGGTATGATCATGGCAAACGACCAGTACATTGTCTTTGGTCGGTTGTACGTCGACTTCAACCCAATTTAACCCTAAATCGATCGCAGCTTGAACGCTGACTTTCGTATTTTCGGGGAACTTACCTGCCACACCTCGGTGGCCAATCAATAGCGTTGTCATATACGTCTATGCTCAATAAGAAACTGCACAGAATTGTACTCTTTTTTATGGAAAATAGAGTGCGAGTTTTGTTTCTTGTGGTATCCAATAATTATCGATGCATATTAAAGAAAGGTACTTCATCTATAAACAGCGGCGATGAGAACATAACTAATTGGTTTGTTTAGCTCTTTTTGATAAGGGCTTTTTTGGTATTTTTTATGTTCAAAAACCCTAAAAACTATAGTTGTTTAATCTGCAAATGAGTAATAGAATGCGAACCATTTTTATTTAACTGGTAGTGGATGATGTCACGAATTTTGGTCGTAGATGACGATGTTCCGTTGTGTGAACTATTGGAAGCCGTGTTACAAGAAGAAGGGTATACGGTCTCGTCAGTTCACTGTGGTGAAAGCGCGTTACAGTACATGGAAAAAACGCCTGTTGACCTCGTCTTACTCGATGTGATGTTACCTAACCTCAGTGGTATGCAGGTGGCTCGCCGTATTTGCCAACGATTCGCTACCCCTATACTGATGTTGACGGCATTAAACGATGAGAACTCGATGCTTGATGGCTACCAAGCTGGCGCTGACCAATACATCGGTAAGCCATTCAACGTCCCCGAACTGCTTATGCGTATTAAGGCGATTCTTCGTCGTGTTGGCTTAGAGCGTCAACGACAGGCTATGTGTTGTACTGTACAGAGCATGAGTGACCATCTCAACAGCCTTCCTTTGACTGGTACAGAGGCTGAACTATTGTGCTACCTAGTAAAAAACCAAGGCGTGGTAATCTCTAAGGCGGAACTGCAGACCAAAGTTCTAAAGAAAGAGTTGAGTCCTTTTGACCGTAACCTCGATATGCATATCAGTAATATTCGTCGTAAGTTAGTTGAAGCGGGCTTATCCAAACAGCACATCAAAACGTTTCGTGGTAAGGGTTATAGCTACTTAGAGGCTGTGACTGGCTAATGCGATTTGTGTGTCCATCCTACTTTGTGAAACGAAGAGACAGCCTCGCATTTCAGCTTTTTAGTTACATGACGGCTATCGTCATTAGCATCTTGGCTGTTCAAGCGGTTGCCGAACAAGCCCTAGTCAAAGCCATGCTAAAGGTACCTGCTAGTGTAAAGACTGAAATGTTGGACTTAGCGCATCAAGCTAACGTGTTGATCGAAGAAGGTGACATGGACGAGCTGGCCGATTGGGCAAATGCACAGCACTTTTACTTGTTTGTACTCGACGAAAATCAGCGCCCTCTTACACACCGTTTGATGCACCCTCACTTTGAATTCAAGTTGAAATTTAAGCGACGTTTGGACGAACAACTGGAAGGCCGAGTAAGTCGTCCGATATTCAATATTCCTCTTGTCGGAAACAACAGCCTAGTGATTCAGTTGCCTCATCGTTTGCACCCGGCTCATGATTTCATCCTTTATTTCTCTGTATTAAAGGTTGTGATTGCGGCGGTCATCTTGGCGCTGTTCTCTTTGTTAATGGCACGGAATTTACAACAACCATTGGACCGCTTAAGAGAAGCCAGTAAAAAGCTATCGAATGGTGACTTTAACGTCAGTGTGGTGGATGAGCTTAAGTCGAACACCCGCGAATTCAACGAATTAGCGCAAGACTTCGACCACATGACAAAAGAGATTCATTCTCTTGCTGAAAAGCAGCGTCGCTTGATTCGTGATGTTTCCCATGAGTTACGTACACCATTAGCGCGCCAAAATTTAGTGTTACATCTATTGCGCAAGCGAGTAGGGGAAAATGAACAAACCCTAGTGACGCGTATGGAAGAAGAGGCCAATGAGCTAAATCATCTTATTGGTGAAATCCTGGAATTCAGCCGTTTAGAGAATGCTCGCTACGATACGGAATTAAAACGCAGCGATTTAGAAGTACTATTGGCGCCTCAAGTAGAACGTTGCAAAATCGATTTGCAAATACAGCAAAACCTTACGTTTGTTTCTGAGGCGACAAGAACAAAAGCGCAATGTGATGATACGCTCGTCGTGCGTTGTTTGAATAATTTGATTGGCAATGCCATTAAGTATGCTGGTAAGTCAGCCCAGATTGATGTTTCTCTGGCGAACAAAACAACGGACAAGCACAGCTACTTAGCCGTGACGATAGCCGACAATGGACCCGGCATTCCACAAGATAAACTGACAGATATCTTTGACCCGTTCACACGATTAGATGCTTCCCGAGACAAAAAGTTAGGTGGTTACGGTCTGGGGTTGGCCATTGTAAAAGAATCCATGCGAATGATGGGTGGGAAAGTCGTTGCAAGCAATCGTTCAGAAGGCGGGCTTGTAGTGACATTACTTTTTAGACAGTAAAATTCATGTCAAAAGTGCAGATTTAATGTGATCTAGATCTCGATTGTTGGCGAGTATGACCCTTTACCGCTTTACAAAACTTTACGAATGCAAAGAATGTAAATTTAATGCAAATAGTAATAGTTATCACTTATATTCACTCGCGAAATAACTAAGAGGGAACCACATAGCAGTTATGTGCTACCCAATAATCGGAGTGAATGGGTATGTTTTCTAAGAGCCAATTGGCATTAGTGATCGGTGCGGTGCTAGCAGCACCGGCAGTGGCAGTGGCAGAAGTTCAAAATACGGATGAGCACCTAGTCGTAGAAGGTCGCGAATTCGGTTACAAAGCGGATACGAATACAACAGCAATGCGCATGGAAATGACGCAACTGGAAACTCCAGGACAAGTTGCTGTGATTGATGAAGCGGTAATCGATGAGCAGCGTGCAAGCACGTTAGGTGAAGTTCTACAAAATGACGCGAGTGTTAGTGCGGGCGGTACAAGCCGTAACCGTGAGCGTTTCTCGCTACGTGGTTTTGAACTGAGCAGTTCAGACGGCTTCCTACGTGATGGTCGTCAGCATTGGTCACACTACCGTCAACCAATTGAGCTTTTAGAGCGTGTTGAAGTTCTTAAAGGTCCATCAGGTCTACTTTACGGTAAGTCAGAACCAGGTGGTCTTGTGAACATGGTTTCTAAGAAGCCAACAACAGAAACGCAAGCAAGCTTAAGCCAAGATATCGGCTCAAATGATCATTCACGAACTGTACTAGATGTCAGTGGTGCGCTGAATGATGCTGAAACATTACGTGCGCGTGCGATTCTTGCAAAAGAAAGCTACGGCTCATGGCGTAAATACGGTGATGGTACAGAGCCACAAACTGACCGCGTAGTAGGTGGTTTGGTCGTGGAATATGACATCACAGAAAACGTCATGGTTTCAGCACACTATGACCGTACGAAAGATGACGGCGGCGTTGATTCCGGTGCTTACATCGTTGATGGCAAAGCCGTTCGTGGTGACAAGTACATCTGGGATGCACAGTGGTCAGAGATTGACAACGATGTTGAAAACTATGGTATCGACATCAATGCTCAAGTGACAGACAACGTGAATGTTAAAGCGGGTTACAACCGTCAAGACTTTAAACGTTTCGATGTAGAGTCTTACCCTAAATTCGATATGTACGAAGAAAACGGTACGATCAAGCACAAGGGTAACGAGCGTTCTGATCACTGGGTATTTGATACTGCTTATGTAGATGTGACGACTGACTTTTCTCTGTTTGGTACAGATAACACTTTCTTAGTCGGTGCAAACTACTTGGATTACAGCTACGACCGTTTTATGGCTTTCCATGATGGCGAGTATGTACCAGCTGGTGAGACGGTTGTGAAGCCAGAGCCAACAAGCTCAAAGAGATGGCCAACAAGCGAATATGATACTTGGGGTATCTACGCACAAAACATGATGACAATTAACGATTACTGGCAGGTACTTGCAGGTGTTCGTTACGATGAAAAGCGCAGCGATGATCTAACGGAAAGCCAAGTATCACCAAAACTAGGTGTGATTTTCCACCCTGCAAGCAACGGTTCTATTTACGTTCAGTACTCTGAGAGCTTTATGCCTCAAGGCACGGTAAACAGTACTGATTACACCAACGATGGTGAAGAGCTAGACGCAGAACGTGGTATCTCTTATGAAGTGGGTACTAAGTGGGAACTGTTCGATGAACGTCTGCTTGTTTCTGGTGCTGTGTTTGATATCACTCTAGAAAATATCGCATTAGATGTTGAAGACGGCGTTAATGCCGGCGGTGACGTTATGTACAAGAAGACTCAAGATGGTGAGCAAGTACACCGCGGTGCAGAAATCCTAGCGCAAGGTTTTGTTACTGAAGAACTTTCGCTAACGGCTTCTGCAATGTACTTAGACGCAGAAATTACAGAAAGTGCGGATTACAAAGGCAACCGTCCAGCGGACGTTCCTGAGTTTTCAGCAAGTGTTTGGTCGAGCTACAAAGTTCAGAACAACACAGATGTGAACCTAGGTCTGATTTATGAAGGTGAGCGCTACGGTGACGCAGCGAACACATTTAAGAAAGATGGGTATGCACGTATTGATATGGGCGTTGCGTACACTCACAAGTATGATGAGAACTTAGATATTGTGGCTCGATTCAATGTAGAAAACTTGTTTGATACTGACTACCTAGCAGGTGGGGGTAGCACCAACAGTAAACAAGAAGGAGCTAGCGGTGTAGTGATAGGCGAGGGCCGAAACTACATGGCGACAATTCAGTTCAAGTACTGATAACAAACTGATTTTTAAAGGGGAAGAGTTGTCTTCCCCTTTAGTCGTTTTTGGAAAACAGAAAATATAACTCGTATGAATCTAATGAAATCAAGTATCGCTCTGTTGATCACATCGGTTTTGATTCCCGTTCAAGCGGAAAATCTTAACGATGCTCAAGCTGTGCAGAGTAAAACTAACCAAGCGTCTGCGGTAAGCCAGAAGCGTATCGATGCAAGTGCTGAGAAGTCTTTGTCACTAGAAGCTGAAATTGAACAGTTGAATGAAGAAGTCAGCAACTTGACGATTTATCGCGACCACCTTTCAAACCTTGTTGATAGCCAAAACGAGGAAGTGGCAAGTTTGAATGAGCAAATTGAGCAAATCGCTCAAACTCGTCAAGGTGTGGTCCCGCTTATGTATCACATGCTGGATGGTCTAAAGACTATCGTTGCGAATGATAAGCCGATCCGCAAAGCGCAGCGTGAGGAGCGTATTGCTAAGCTTGATGCCATGATGACTCGAGCAGATGTCGCGGATGCTGAGAAGTTCCGTCGTATTCTAGAAGCGTACCAAATCGAAATGGACTACGGCACTAAGATTGGTATCTACCAAGGCAAGATTGCATTGGAAGGTAACGACCAAGTTGAGGCTGATATTCTTTACTTAGGTCGCGTGTCGCTAGTTGCACGTAGCCTATCTGGTGAACAGTTCTGGAGCTGGTCACAACAACAGAACGCATGGCAGTCCGTTGGTTCAGAACAAAAATCTGAACTCGATAAAGCGTTTGCCATGGCAAATAAACAGATCGCACCAAGCATGCTAACTCTGCCAGTGTCTCTAAACGTAGCGGAGGGCAAATAAATGATGAAGAAATGGCTATCGGTTGCGTTGATTTCTAGTGCTGCGCTTTTACCGCATACGACGTTTGCGAGTGACGCTCTGCTGCAAAAAGCACAACAAGAAAATCGCCAACAGCAATCCCATAACGTGGCTCGTGAGTCTGGTTTTAACAAAACTCAGCAAGAGCTACAGGCAATGAAAAATAAGCTTGTAGCAGAACGTGCGGCGCTACAAGCAGAAGCTGACACGCTTGGTGTTACTTTTAGTGAAAACGAATCAGAACTGGCTCAACTAGAAGAAAAACTACGTTTAGAAACAGGTAGCTTGGGTGAGTTGTTTGGTGTTGTTCGTCAAAACGCAAAAGAGCTGGAAGCAGAACTTAAGCACTCAGTTACTGGTGTAGATGCGAACACTTTCCAACAAAACATCGATGATATCGTTGCGGCGAAATCCCTGCCTACTTTGCCTCAGCTTCAAGCGATGTGGCGCAGTATGGAAGAACAAGTTAAAGCAAGTGGTGAGATGGCGAAGGTGTCATTCACTCTGCTTGATGGTGAAGGTCGTGAACAAACGGTCAACGGCGTTCGCCTTGGCTCAATGGCACTACTGGATGATGCTGGTTACGTGAAGTGGAATGGCCAACGCGGCGATGCAGTGAGCTACCTCCGCCAACCAGAAAATGGACCAACAGCAAGCTCGTTGAACTCGGGTGAAATCGATTCTTTAGCGATTGACCCATCACGCGGCATTTTGCTTGAGCAATTGGCAAATTCACCGACAATGGCGGATCGCCTGAATGCAGGTGGTGTCGTTGGTCAGATCATTCTTGGATTATTAGCGGTTGGTTTGATCATCGCGTTGGTTCGTGGTGTGTCATTGATGATTGCTCGTCAAAAAATCGCCAAACAGCTAAAGAACCCAACTCAGCCAGAAGACAACCCGCTTGGTCGTATCCTTGCGGTGTACCAAAAAGACAAACATCGTAGCGTTGAAGCATTAGAGCTTCGCTTATTAGAAGCGGTAGTTGACGAGCAAACTCACCTTGAGAAGGGCTTGTCGATGCTGAAATTGCTTGCAGCTCTAGCACCGATGCTTGGTCTATTGGGTACGGTAACAGGCATGATCGAAACGTTCCAAGTGATCACTCAGTTTGGTAATGGCGATCCAAAAGTCATGGCAGGTGGTATCTCTATGGCGCTAGTTACAACTGTTCTTGGTCTTGTTGCGGCAATGCCATTGCTTCTTGCTCATAACGTCTTGAGCTCTCAAGCAGAGAACATTCGCAATATTCTTGAAAAGCAAGGCATTGGTCTTGTTGCGGAACAAGCTGAGCGCGATATGCCAAAAGGCAAAAACAACCCTAACACGACAGCGGAGAACGCAGCGTAATGGAGCAGATCCTACTCAACACATTGGGTTTGATCAGTGAGGATTGGGCCTCAACCTTGATGAGCTTTATGCAGCAAGGTGGCCAAATCCTATGGTGGCTAGCGGCCGTTGTTGCGGTGTGCTGGCTACTGGTTATGGAGCGTGTACTTTACCTGACAACGGAGTTTCCGAAGGTGAAGAAACAGCTTTGTGAGCAGTGGCTAGCAAGACCTGACCACCACTCTTGGTACGCGCATCAAATCCGCGAAGGATGGATTGCAAAAGCACACATTGAACTGCGCCAAAACCTATCAACCATCAAAGTACTCGTGGCGATTTGCCCGATGTTAGGTTTGCTAGGTACGGTGACTGGCATGATCACAGTTTTTGATGTGATGGCCACACAAGGCAGTAGCAATCCAAAATTGATGGCTTCAGGCATTTCACTTGCAACACTGCCAACTATGGCAGGCATGGTTGCGGCACTTGCAGGCATGTTTGTCCATGCACGTTTGAGCAAAGTGTGTGAGCGTAAAGCCCTCCAGTTAGAACAATCTTTAAGGAGTCAGAAGTGAGACTCGGACGTAGAAATAATCAACAAGATGAAGCGCAGATCGATCTAACATCGATGCTGGATATCGTGTTTATCATGCTGATCTTCTTCATCGTGACCAGTTCATTTGTACGTGAGTCAGGTGTAGAAGTTAACCGCCCACAAGCATCGAATGTGGTTAGCCAAAAAGACGCAGGCATTTTTATTGCGGTAACAGCGGCGAACGACGTGTACATCGATAAACGTTTGGTGGATATCGAACGTGTAGAAGCGACCATTGAGCACTTGTTACTTGAGCAACCAGAGGCATCACTTGTCATTCAAGCGGATGAACATGCATACAACGGAACGGTTGTGAAGGTGATGGATGCGGCGAAAGGTGCTGGTGTGAAGAATATCGCGTTGGCGGCGGAGAAACCTTAATGGGCAGGCTACTACTCGCGCTACCAGCGTCAATTCTGATTGCGGTGAGCTTGTTTAGCTTTATGGCGTGGATGGTCGATAAAGGCAATCAACGCGCACCTCAACCGTCAGAGGCGGTGCGCTTTGACATGGTGATGGTCGAAAATGATGCTGATGTTCAACGTCGTCAACGTTCTGTTCCTGAACAGCCAGAACCACCAAAAGCACCAGAACCGATGGATTTGTCTCAAGCGGAAACCCAAGTAGAGCCGATGAGCCAAGTGACGCCAATCAGCGCATTGGGTTTGAACACGACTCTGGATGGCATTGCGATCAGTGCTCCTAATTTAAAAGGCACGATGGGTAACCAGCAAGCATTGCCTCTGTACCGCGTTGATCCTCGTTATCCAAGCAAAGCACTGAAACGTAAAATGGAAGGTTACGTAGTGATGCGCTTTACCATTGACGCGACAGGCCGCCCTAAAGACATCGAAGTGATTGACGCTAAGCCAAAACGTATCTTCGAAAAAGAAGCGATTCGAGCGCTGAAGAAATGGAAATATCAACCGAAAGTTGAAGATGGTGTCTCAATTGAGCAGTTCGGACAAACCGCTAAAGTGGAGTTCAAGTTAGCCAAATGATGAAGCAATTCTTAATCGGTGCGGTATTAAGCCTAAGTGCTTTTACCACCGTCGCGAATGAACTGAGTCAATACACGGCGACTCGTGTTCAACGCGCTCATAACCTAGCGCAAGAAGAAAAGCTGCAAGAAGCCATTTCAACTCTTGAAGGCCTCGATTTATCTCGTGGTTACGATCAAGCGTTTGTGGCGCGAATGCTGGGTATTTTCTACTGGCAGAATGAGCAAGTTAAGTCTGCAATTAAACAGCTAGAGATTGCGGTAAACAGTGGTCTTCTGGAAGATGAGCAAGCTTGGCAAACGCGCAAAATGTTGGCTGATATGTTGCTAAATGAACAGCAGTTCTCTAAAGCTTTGCCACATTATTACGACTTGAGTAAATCCGTTCCAGAGAGCCAAAAGGCGCATGAAATTTGGCTGCGTATTGCACAGTCTCATTACCAGTTAAGTCAGTGGAATAAAGTTCTCTCTGCAATGGCTCGTTATGAGAAATATGGCCAGCCAGACGAAATGGCACCACTGTCCATCAAGCTATCTGCAGAGCTAGAGCTGAAAAAGTGGCAGCCTGCGATTGGCACGATCAAACGTTTGATTGCGATCGAGCCAGAGCGTGTGGAATGGTGGCGTCAGCTTGTTGCTCTGTATCTACGTGTGGATGATGATAAGCGTGCTCTTGATGCTTTGGCTCTTGCCAAGCTGAAAGGCGTAGAGCTGAACCAAGATGACCTAAAACTTCTTGCTCAGCTATATGGCAAGCGCGGTATTCCAGAGCGTGCAGCAAAAGTGTTGGGTGAGTTAAATGACGTTAACTCAGACAGCAAGCTTAAAGCGCAGCAAGCTACCTACTGGCAAATGGCGAAAGAGTGGGATAAGTCGATAGCGAGTTGGCGCGTAGCCGCGAAGCTGGATCGCCAATACTATTGGAACTTGTCTCAGTTACTTGTCCAAGAAGGGCACTACAAAGATGCTCTGCTTGCATTGGATAAAGTCTCTGGTCGCAAAGCGGATGTGGCATTGGTTAAAACTCGTGCCTATTACAAGTTGAAACGCATTGAAGACGCACTTGCCAACGCAAAACGCGCCAATGAGATTGAGCCCTCAACTCAAGCTGAGAGTTGGGTGAAATACCTATCTCAGTTGCGTAAAGCGAAAGCGAGCCAGAATAGCTAAGTCCATGTGATAATAGAACATGCATCAACGATCGAAAGACCCGGGTTATATCTCGGGTCTTTTTGTTTGTAAATATTGAGTCTGGTTCGATCTCTTTTTAAATATCATAACGTTATATTACCGCTATCCAGCGATAAGACTGGAACGTCAGCTTTTGTTTATAAGGATAATACAATGATTCTCGATTCTGACATCTGGCTATGGTGCCCGTTAATTTTGGCGATAGCAGCGGCTTTTCTCCGCCATACTGGAGTCGCACTCGTATTGCTTGGCATCACCTTGGTTAGTGGCTTCATTCTTGGCCGTATTGAGCTTATCGCCTTGGTCGGCTCTTTGTTTGTGCTTGGCGTGTCATACCGAATTCCCAGTCTCGCTTCAAGGCTAAAAGCGAAGCCAAAAACGAAACCCATTTTCTATTTGGGGTGGGGAATCGTGATTGCTTGGTGTGCTCTGTTGTTTGTCCATCTGATCCCAGGATTCAATAATCTGCAAGTGCTCGACAAGGTATCTGCGGGGCCGTTAAGTGCTCCATTCTCTATGTACCTTAACTTAGACAAGCCGCTTGCCTTCTTTGCACTCTTACTGGCTTATCCGATTTTGCTAGGTGGTGAGTCAAAAGTAAGAGTCAAACCGGCATTGCTGGTGATGATTCCTTTGCTCTTATTGCTGCCTATTGCGTCAGTGCTTGGAGCTTTAAAGCCTGAATTGAGTTTGCCATCTTGGTGGTGGTTATTTGCTTTGAACAACTTAGTCCTGACTTGTGTGGCAGAAGAAGCGCTATTTCGTGGATTTATACAACAGTCGCTGTCCCGCCGTTTTGACTGGCGAGTCGGCTTGGTAGTAGCGAGTCTTTTATTTGGTTTGGCTCATTTTGCTGGTGGCCCACTATTAATGGTATTTGCCGCGCTTGCTGGGGCTGGGTACGGTTTGGTGTTCCATTTTACTGGCCGTTTATGGTGCGCTGTGCTCGCGCACTTCGCGTTTAATTTCTGTCACTTGCTTTTCTTTACTTATCCCATTCTAGCTCGATAACGCCTCCTCCCATTTGCTCCTGTCAGTATCGACGGGAGCAATGCTTTTTGACCAAACGTAAACAATGTAAATTAAATGCCAATACGAATGATTATCACCTAAATTACTCCCTCATTTACTGGTGATGATTGTTTTCTATGTTGCTCAAAAGCAAAGGCGTCCAAACTTGGGCACGCCGTCTGCACATTTATATTTCTATGGCTCTTTTATTGGTGACGCTGTTTTTTGCGTTAACTGGTATTACGTTGAACCGCCCAGAACTGTTTGAGCGCAGTGAACCCATCATTCAGCAACACACACTCACTGTTCCTTCAGAGCAACTATTTGCGAATGAGGGAAGCTTCCAACCTAATCGCTCTGCCCTGTTGAGTTTCTTAACACAAGAAACAGATCTACGAGGCACACCATCAGCATTCGATGTGTATACCGAGGTTGAGGGTGGTGAATTGATGATTGGTGAACTCTCTTTAGATTTCAAAGGCCCAGGCTACAACGCCACCGTTTTCGTCGATATGACGACGGGTGAAGCTGAAGTTGAAACCACTAACTACGGCATGGTTGCGCTGCTAAACGACCTACATAAAGGTCGCAACAGTGGCGATACGTGGAAATGGTTTATCGACATAACAGCCCTGCTAATGGTGTTTTTTGTGCTGACCGGTGTGTGTTTGCTGCTTCCAAAGAAAAAGACTTTTAGAACATCAATGCAGTGGATGAGTTTTGGCACTGCGTTGTCGCTCGTTATTTATTTTTTTGCTGTGCCATAACAGCCTATTCAGAGAAAAAACCAATGTTAAACATAGGCCGAATTTTTCGCCGTCACCCGTTTAGTAAAGCTGCATTGATCGCGGCTTTATCTCCTTTACCGCTTATGGCCGCTCCCTTTCCAGATAATGCCAAAGTCGACTTTGAGTTTGAGTTACCAAAGATTGATACCTCGATGTACGCAAGACCTTATGTCGCAGTATGGATCGAAGATGAAAAGCGTAAACCAGTCAAAACCATTCAGCTTTGGGTTGGTAAAGATGAGTGGTTGAAAGATCTTCGCAGCTGGTGGCGCAAAGTGGGTCGTTACGATCGCGAATTGGTTGATGCCGTAACGTCAGCAACTCGACCTGCAGGCCAATACCGATTCGTTTGGGATGGCACTAATGATGATGGTCAACGACTCGAGCAGGGTAATTACACCTTACATGTCGAAGTCGTGCGTGAACACGGTGGCCGTAATTACTTACGTCAAAAAATGCAGTTAGCGGACAGTGAAGTACGCTACCAAATAAAACCAACGGAAGAGACGGGTGTCATTACCGTCAATTACCAAATTAAGTGATAGAGAAGGAATAACAATGAAAACCAAGATGAAAGCGGTGGCATTAGCAAGTGTAATGGCAATGGGGCTAGCGGCCGCGACAACAGCACAAGCGCACCCTCGTTGGGTTCTCCCTTCTCACTTTACGGTATCAAAAGAAGGCGGTGATTGGCTAACGTTCGACGTGACAGCGTCTCACGGTACGTTTGTATTCGACAAGCCTGCAGGTAGCGAGCAAGCGTTCGTGATCATGCCAGATGGTCGTTCTGAGCGTCCGAACTTTGTGGTACGCGGCAAGCGCCGTTCGATGTTTGACTTCTACTTCGAAGAAGAAGGCACACACAAAGTGGCTATCAATAACCAACCTAGCTACTACACCCAGTACAAAGCAGGCCGTCGTGACACGGTTAAGTGGGCAAAAGCGAGCAAAGCAGATCGCGCAAGTGTGATTCCTGAAAAGGCACGTGATTTTGTTACCCAACTTAGTTACACACGTGCAGAAAGCTATGTAACGGTTGGTATGCCAACAGAAAAGGCGCTAGAGATTGAAGGTAAGCTGTTGGAAATGAAGCCGATTACGCACCCTTCAGACATTATTGAAGGTGAAGAAGTAACATTCCAATTCTTCTTTAACGGCGAGCCTCAGCAAGGTGTCACGGCGGAAATTACGCGTGAAGGTACTCTGTATCGTAACCACCAAGAGCAAATCGATGTGGTCAGTGACAAGGATGGAAAAATCACCTTCACTCCAGATGTAGCGGGTCGCTACCTAATGAAAGCAAACTACAAGGGTGAGCTGAAAAACGATCCACTTGCAGACAAAGCAAGCATGAACGTTCACCTAACGTTTGAAACTCAACTTAACTAATCAAAATTTGGCTCAGCCCTTCGCTGAGCCAATTTGGATGCATCATGAAAAACGTTTCTATTCTTAAAACCTCAGTATTGGTTGCTGGTTTTATCTCTTCTCAAGCGTTCGCGCACTTTCCATTGATGAGTTGCCATTTAGAGCAAGATAAAGTGATTTGCGAGGCAGGCTATTCAGACGGTTCTACCGCAGTGGACTATGACGTTGAAATGTACGATTACGACGACAACTTGATCGCCAAAGTAACGACAGATAAACGCTCCATTGCTGAGTTCACACATCCTCAAACCGATTTTTATTTGGTTTTCGATGCGGGGCATGAAAACCCAGTAGAAGTGGATATCGTTGAGTTAAAAGAGAAATGATTACCCAGAAGATCAGACCGGATAACGGCAGTCGAGAAGGTAAATGGGTTGCTCTAACCATCGCAGGTATTCTTGCTGTCTCCACGATTTTGCTGCCTCATCATCAGACAGAAACTGAACATACTGACGTGCAGTCTCATCAAGTGCTCATCACTGATCTTGAACAAGAAGAACTTGCGATGATCGCCGAGCTAAAGTTGGCACATGAAGAGATTCGAGATCTTCATCTAGATGCTGGCGAGTGGCCTGACGTCGGCGAATTGGAAGAATTTTGGGTTGCCCCATTTGTGCAAGACCAAAGCTGGCAGCGAAAAGGCTCTCATCAATGGCAACGCTTAGATGCTGGTATTTACCTTGGTATAAGACAAGATGAAAAAGGGGCGGCTTCAATGCTTCTTGATAGTCGTAATGCACACGCCGACATTTGGTTTATTCAGTCTACAACAAAGGCGTCTGATTTATCTCTTGTGGAGATAAGTGAACGCCAGAAGCAAGGTTGGCAACAAATTGTTCTTGTCCCTGCTACGTCTTCAAATGCTCACGCCCATTAAGCTCAATTTAAACGATAACAACTATGATGAAACGATCTTTTCTACGTCGAATTATAACGGCTAGTGCATTGCTGGCTGTAGCTTCATCGAGCTTTGCAGCAGATAAGCTCAATATTGGTATTACGCTTCAACCTTACTACAGCTATGTAAAAGCTGTAGTCGGTGACAAAGCCGAAATTCTACCTTTGGTGGATGCTGGCTTTAATCCCCACAACTATCTACCTCAACCGAATGACTTAAAGCGCTTGAAGCAAATGGATGTGATAGTCGTCAATGGTATCGGTCACGATGATTTTGCTCTTAAAGTGATTCAAGCTGCACAACGTGACGACCTCGTGGTGATAGAGGCGAACAAAGAAGTGCCACTGCTACCTGCGATGGGTCAATCAGTCGGTAAAGGCGCAGTTAACCCGCATACGTTTGTTGGCTTATCGACCACGATTCAAAAGGTTTACACGATTGCGAGTGAGCTAAGCAAGCTCGACCCAGAAAACGCGGCGTTTTATCGCAAGAATGCGCGCTCTTACGCAAAAACATTCCGCCTTTTGAAGCGTGATGCCATGTTGTCTTTAGGGCAACTTGATACTGCAGGTATGAAGGTCGCTACTACGCACAACGCTTACGGCTATATTTTGCAGGAATTCGGTGTTGACGTCGCAGCAGTTATCGAACCTGCTCATGGTGTAGAGCCAAGCGCAAGCCAGTTACAAGAAACGATAGAGAAGATTCGTCAATCTGGTATTGATGTGCTGTTTTACGAATTAAACATGCCAAACCGCTTTGTGGATACGATTGAAGAAGCTACTGGTGTACAGCTTTACCGTTTTTCTCACATGACTCATGGAGAGTATGAAGCCGATAAGGTGGAAATCGAAATGCGTGAGAACGTCGTAACTCTTATTGAAGCGATGAAGTTCGTTGCAAGCAAGCACGAACAGGAGAAAGCTTGATGTTAGGGCCTTCTATCTCTCTCGACGGGGTAAGCCTTCAATATGGCGACAACCTGATTCTACAAGACATTCAAACCCAATTTGAAGCTGGTCAATGCCACGTCATCATGGGGCCTAACGGTGGTGGGAAGACCTCTCTTTTGCGCTCTGTTCTGGGGTTAACCCCATTTACTGGTGACATTTCTGTCCATTGGCCAGACTGCGACCATGCAACGAAAATCGGCTATGTACCGCAAAAAGCCATGTTTGAAGCCAGCCTGCCGCTCACGGTTATGGATTTCGTTTTGCTTAACCAAACCAGAGTGCCGCTGTTTTGGCGACGTAAGACCAAGCAAACTCAACAAGCGCTTGATCAACTAGAGCGTGTTGGCATGGCTTCTCGTAGTGATCGCCGAATGGGACAGTTATCGGGTGGTGAGCAGCAGCGTGTTTTGTTCGCTCAAGCTTTATTAGACGATCCAAGTTTGTTGGTGCTTGATGAGCCAACGACTGGCATGGATGAGCAAGGGGTTCGTTACTTAGAAGGTTTGATTCATGAAGTGGTTGCTGAAGGTAAAACCGTGCTCGCAGTGCATCATGATGTGACGGCTGTACGTCGTTTGGATGCTCAGGTCCATGTCGTGAATCGTCAAATCGTGGCGTCAGGGCACCACTCTGAAGTGCTAAGTCCAGAACGTATTGAATCTCTATTTAAGCACTACACAGCAAAAGTGGAGGCGGCGTAATGGATTGGTTAAGAGAGCTTGCTCTGCATGGTGTGGAAGCGGGTTGGTTAAGCGACAGTTTTGCTTACGCGTTTATGGTCAACGCGATAGTGGCTGCGCTCATTCTTGGTCCCTTGTTAGGGGGGTTAGGCACACTAGTCATCGCGAAGCGTTTAGCGTTCTTTTCAGAAGCTGTTGGTCACGCCGCGCTTACGGGTATCGCTATTGGTGTGTTGCTGGGTGAGCCACCAGAAAACCCATTCATTGGATTATTTAGCTTCTGCATGATCTTCGCACTGTTGCTGCATTTCGTGCGAAATCGAACCAATGTTCCTTACGATACATTGGTCGGTGTGTTCCTAGCACTGGCTTTGGCCGTTGGTGCTGCCTTGCTAATGTACGTGGCACGAAAGATCAACATCCACATGCTGGAGAATGTTCTATTCGGTTCAATCCTGACGGTAACAGACAGAGACATTACGATTCTGGCCGTGAGTTGCTTGATCATTTTATTGCTTTTGATTCCGACATTTAACCGCATATTACTGACTTGCATCAGCCCAGATATCGCGCGTGTCCGTGGATTCAATACCAGCTTCTACGATTACTTGTTCGTTATGATGATCACGCTTGTGACCATTGCGGCGGTGAAGATCATTGGCGCTGTATTAGTAGGGGCATTACTGCTGATTCCTGGTGCAACAGCCCGTCTTCTTACGAAGAGAATGGGGAGCTTTGTGTTGCTCTCATCACTGCTGGCGACCATTGCGTGCTTGGTTGGTACGGTCTTACCGATGGAGTTGGAACTCCCTGTGCCATCTGGCGCGTCGATCATCATTGTTTCGGCAACCTTCTTCTTAACTGCAACCATGTATCGCATTGTGCGTAAAGCTTAAATCTGGATATTCGAATATGAACACGAAAAAGATAATTATGGGATTGAGCTTGGCAATAGCGAGTACAACTGCGCCGTTTGCTTTTGCCAAAGACATCGTTACGAGCACTCCTGTGACCTACATGTTGGCTGAACAGTTGATGCAAGGTACGGATATCGAGACGACTTACTTGCCGCCTAAACGTTATGGGATTGAGCGTTTGGCGAATTGGTTTGCAAGTAAAGGAACTGAACAAGTTACCACAGCAGGAAAGAATGCAACGGTAGCGATCACATTAGGTGCTGTTTGGCATCAAGACCCTACATTCGTGTATGCGCGTCAGGGAAATGTGCGCTTGATAGAGATTGATGCCTCTCAAGCGATTTCACCGAGAGCGCAAGGCGTTGCGGCATTAATGTTGGATAATGGCGAAACGTCGAAATACGCGTGGATGAATCCGAGTAACTTGATTCGAATGGCAGCGATTGTTGGTGAGGACCTACAAAAGGTATACCCTCAACATCAAGCTCAGATTGAAAAGAACCAGCAAGCCTTGATGCTGGACGTACGGGAACTGATCAATCAACAACAAGAAGTAATTTTCGAAAAAGAGATCGATTCGGTGGTATTGTTGGGTGAATCGTTAGAAGATTTTGCATCAGGAAACCAACTGTTTGTGGTCGATCGCCAATTCAAACCAGAATTGGAATGGTCAGAGGCAGAGAAACTATCTTTAAAAGCTCAATTTGAGGAAGATGAAACTCTGTGGCTGATCACTGATAAACGCCCGTCAAAAACGTTAACTTCATTAGTTTCACAGGACCGCATACTGCAAATTGATGTTATTGACCGATGGGGCAGTAAAGGTATCAAAACTGAGAAGCCACTCGCACGCTGGCAGTTGTAACACGTAAAGTACCACATAAATTATGAAGGGAACTGAAAAGTTCCCTTTTTTTATGGGATCAAGATCAAAAATCAACCACAAATAACACCAGTTGCATAAGAAAGTATTTGTTTCATTTATATTTCATTACTACTTTGTTATCTGTTCGTTGCGATTGATGCTTTTTGCTTTTGTTGTCGGGGCGAACCAGTACAAACAACTATATGGATGTTAACAATGAAAATGAAAACTCTAGCCGTTGCAGTGGCGGCACTAGCAGGTGGTTCTCAGGTCTTCGCAGCAGAAGTTTACAACAGCGACGGCACATCTCTTTCTATCGGCGGCCACGTATCTGTGGGCGTTGGTGAGTACTTTGAAGAAGAAGTTAAAGTTCACCAAGTATCTCCTCGTATTAACATCGGTGGTAAAAAAGACATCGGTAACGGCGTAACTATCGATGCTAAAGGTGAATGGGCACTGAACTACCTTAATGGTGGCGATACTTCATTCAAAACACGTCTAGGTTACATTGGTGCTACTCACGAGCAGTACGGCCGTCTTGTTGCTGGTACACAGTGGGCTCCATACTATGACGTAGCAGGCGTTGCGGATTTACCAATCGCGTTTGCCAATGACTTCTTATACGACAACCAAGGCAACCTAGGTACTGCACGTGCGGACAAAATGCTTAGCTACCGCAAGGGCTTTCAGTTTGGTGAAGGGTTTGGTCTGAACGTTGGTCTAGGCTGGCAGGGTGAACAATCAATTTATGACCAACGCGGTCAAATCGCTCTAAGCACTGAGCTTGCAGGCTTCGGTCTAGGCTACGTATACAGTGGTGGTGACGTTGAGGTTGGTGCTAAAAACGAGTCAGCAACTTCTCACGTATTCTCTGCTAACTACGGTACTTATGGTTCAGGTCTATACGCAGCACTAGTATATGGCATGAATGACTACTTCTACGATATGCGTGAAGAAACAAGCCAGCTTGAAGGTCTATTGGCTTACGGCGTTAACAACTGGACATTCAGTGTTAACTACGAAGGCGTGGAAGACGAGAAAGACAACAAGACAGTTACTAGCGAAACGGCTCTACAAGCAGAGTATGCAGTGACGCCATCTTTCTACACGTTTGCTGCTTACCAGTTTGATCTAGGTAACGACTACAACAACGAAGAAAACGACTACTGGACTCTAGGTGCTCGTTACTACTTCTAATAAATAGGACAGTTTCTACTGCCTAAACACATTTATTGTGTTAACGCCTACTCGCTGTGAGTAGGCGTTTTTCTTTCTGTTTAGCTCAGCTGAGTTATGTTACCGAGTATCTAGATTGAAAATGCCCGCTTAAAAGCGGGCATTGTTTTCGGTGACTCATAGCGAATGACGACTAAAGCTTATTTGGTCTCCAACAGATCTAGGAAGAAAGCGTACTCAAGCGCGTCTTCTTTTAATCTTTTGAATCGACCAGAAGCGCCACCGTGGCCTGCTTCCATATCGGTTTTGAATAGCAAGACGTTATCGTCAGTCTTCATTTCACGAAGTTTGGCGACCCACTTCATTGGCTCAAAGTACTGAACTTGTGAGTCATGCAACCCCGTTGTCACTAGCATGTTCGGGTAATTCTGAGCTTCCACGTTGTCGTACGGTGAGTAGCTCAGCATGTAGTCGTAGTAGGTTTTGTCGTTTGGATTACCCCATTCATCGTATTCGTTGGTCGTGAGAGGAATCGACTCATCCAACATGGTTGTCACTACGTCAACAAACGGAACGTGCGCGCCAATACCACGGTAGAGCTCTGGTGCTTGGTTGATAATAGCGCCCATCAATAGGCCACCCGCAGAGCCACCAACAGCAAACACTTTATCTTTTGCGCCATAACCTTCTTCAACCAGTCCTTTGGTTACGTCGATGAAGTCATTGAAGGTGTTTTGTTTAGTCAGCTTTTTGCCATCTTCATACCAAGGACGACCAAGCATTTCTGAACCACGAATGTGAGCGATTGCGTATACAAATCCGCGATCAAGTAAGCTCAGGCGGGTTGAGCGGAATGTTGGCTCGATGGTGGAACCGTATGAGCCGTAACCGTACTGGTAGATTGGGTTAGTGCCGTCTTTCTTGAATAGGTCTTTGCGGTAAACCAATGAGACTGGCACTTGCTTACCATCACGAGCAGTCACCATGATGCGCTCTGATTGATAGTTATCAGCATCAAAATCACCAAGTACTGGGGTTTGCTTCATGATTTCAGACTCACCTGTATTTAGGTCGAAATCGTAGTAAGTCCCCGGTGTCGTCAGGCTGCTGTAGTAGATGCGAACTTTTGAATTGTCTAGTTCAAGGTTGCCCGTTAGGTAAGCAGCAAAAGCCGTATCATTAAACTCGAGTGGAAACTCTTTACCTGTTGATAATTGACGAACCTTCACGGTCGACAAGCCATTCGTGCGCTGCTCATAAACAAGGTGATCGTCAAACAAGTCGAAATCGACTAGCTGAGAATTGTCGTTAGCGGGAATGACATCGACCCATTTAGAGCGGTCATGCATCTCTTCCGCTTTCACTTTCATTAAACGGAAGTTTACTGCTTGGTAGTTGGTGTAGATGTAGTACCAATCATCCAATTTGGCGATGCTGTACTCAATGCCGGTCTCTCTAGGGTAGAAAGCTTCGGCTTTGGCGTTGGGGTTGTTAGCATCAATCACAGACACGCCACTTGTCTCTGTGCTTGAGTGCCAAATGTAAACTTGCTCACCGTCTTTACTCTTACTTAAGAAGGTGTAGTAAGCGCTGTCGGTTTCTTCGTAGATCAGCTCATCGCTTGTTTGAGGTGTTCCCAATACATGGCGGTAAACTTGATAACCTAAAAGTGTTTGCGGGTCTTTCTTGATGTAGTAGAAAGCTTGGTTGTCGTTTTGCCACGCAATCGCACTTGACGCGCCTTCAATTTCATCTTTTAGATATTTGCCTGTCGTGAGGTCTTTGATCTTGATGGTGTAAATACGGCGACTCAGCGTATCTTCGCCATAAGCCAACAAGTTTTCATTTGGGCTGATCGTTAAGCCGCCAATACTGAAAAACTCATGTTCTTTCGCTAGCTCATTAACATCTAAGATGACTTGCTTATCTTTACCTGCAAAGTCTTTTGAACGTAGGTGAACTTCGTATTCGTTGTCACCTGTGACTTCGTTCGAATAGTAATAACTGCCTTTACGAACCGGAACGGAATTGTCATCTTTCGCTATGCGACCTTTGATCTCTTCAAAAAGCTGATCTTGCAGTGCTTCTGTATGTTTTAGCACGGTTTCAGCGTACTGGTTCTCTTGTTCAAGGTGTTGCAAGATTTCTGGATTTTGGCGCTCGTCATCTCGCATCCAGTAGTAATCATCGATTCGGGTATCACCATGAATCGTCATTGCATGAGGGACTTTTTTAGCAACGGGAGCTTGGGTTTGTTGAGCGACGAGTTGCGATTGGGAGTAATGGTTCATGGTTGGTAATCCTTGATTGCTGCATCCGGCGACTAGCGCGACCGATACGGCCAACGTGGTTAAAGTGAAACGCATCTGTGTATCCTTATTGTGTACTCTTCTCGTGTTGTTTCGCCATTCATTTATCTTGCGAGTAAAAGTACGTTTGTGTTCTTCCAGTGAATATCTTTATATCGAATGGCAAACGAATAATTTCTGTATAAGCAACTGTTCTTTTTAGCAAAGATTGGATGGGATGTTAAATGCAATTGCTGGTGAATGAGAGCTGAAGGGTAAGATGTGTGCAACAAAAAAGGGACACACTTTTCAGCATGTCCCTTTTGGGGGATGAGAGTCAGATTTTAGATCGCCAATGGCATTTCATTTGAGTGGTCGTGCTTGCGATTAACCCAACGCAAACCAAGCATAGCGATGATCGACATTGCCATCATCAAACAACCTAGCGGCATTTGGTCTTGTGCCGGGAAGAACGAAGCCAACAGCGTCGCGATACCCGCACCTAGGTTTTGCATACCACCCAAAATCGCACCGCCAGTGCCCGCATGGTATGGGAACGGTGAAAGTGCGCCTGTTGTTGCCGCGGGGAACAAAATGCCCGCACCCAAGAAGTAAATGGTTGCACCGCCAATCAGAGTCAACGCCGTTGTTAGACCAAACAGACCCGGAATCAATACCACTGCTGAGCCAACTAAGATAGCGACTAGACCAACATTCAAAGCACGGCGCTCAGAACGGCGTTGTGCGATATAGCTCGATAGACCTGCGCCGACTAAGTAACCCGGAATCGGTAAAACAAACAGCAAACTGACAGTGGTTGCTGGCAAGCCAAGTACGCCGCCCAGTAGTACACCGGCTGCTGCTTCAAATACTGCAACGCCCGCGAAAGTTGCCACCAACACCAATAAGAAGCCTTGGAAGCGTTTGTCTGAAAGCACGAACTTGTAGCTCTTTGCCACAGACTCATGTTTGCGGCGCTCTTTCGGCAAGGTTTCCATCATGCTTGTCATCATGGTAATGACCACCGCGATACCAAATAGTGCGAGGAATAAGTAGCTAGAGCGCCAACCGAAAGCTTCAGTTAGGTAACCGCCCAGTACAGGGGCCATCAATGGTGAGAAAATCACACACATGCTGATCAAGCTGTTTGCACGGTGTAGCTCTGCGCCTTCAAAACAGTCACGAGTCAGAGTTCGAGACATAGCCCCACCACAGCCGATACCCAAACCTTGGATGAAGCTGCCCGCTAGAAACCATTCGTACTCATGAGCAAATAGCGCCACCAAAGTACCAAGAATGTAGATGATCAAGCCAGCAACGATAATTGGTTTACGACCGAGGCGATCAGAAAGCGGACCATAGATGAATTGCGATAGACCGTAAGGGATCAGGTAACACGCCATCACGGCTTGAAGTGACGACGCTGATACCAAGAACTCACCCGCCATATGACCGATAGAAGGCACGTACATCGTTTGAGTCATTTGACCTACGGCAGTCAGAATTGCGATTAAAAAGGTAAGTTTCGCTAATGGAAACGAGGCGGACATTTGCGTATCTCTCTAAAAATTAGGACGTAAAGAGCCTTAGCGCTCCATTAAGGAGAGCCAAATGAATAAGGCGATTAGGGAATCTAGGCGCGAGATATTAGAGCTTGAGTGCCGACTTAGCAATCAAAAAGTGTGAAGTTGAGCAAGATAAAAATCTATGATTTGGATTAGAAAAACTAATCTAATTTTGAGGTGCTTTAAAAACAGAAAAGGGAGCCGAGACCTGTCTCTTGATCACAAGTCTAGTGTTCAAGAGACATTGCTAGCTCGTAGCCTTCAAGGATGGTTTGTAGTTTAAA
>NZ_JAPHPY010000061.1:0-26781 GCF_026241575.1 Vibrio sp. Sgm 5 | reverse complement strand
CGTTTGCCGTCTGGGACGTAGAACACGCCTCTCTGGTGAAATTGGCTCATAATGATTTCAGCTTGCTTGCTAATTTATCTTGAGGGCCGACAACAATAATAAGGTCACCAATTTCTAATGTCGTGTTGAGCTCGGGCGCTTTGATGATTTCTGGACCACGCTTAAAGCCCAGCACTTGAACACCTTCCACTTTGCACAAAGCCAGTTCGCCCAAGGTTTTGCCCATCCAACGAGAGCCAATGACAAACTCAGTCATTGCCAAGCCACTGCCCAGAGGGTGGAACTCCAACACACGCTTATCCAACATCTTACGTGCAACGCGGATACCCATGTCTCGCTCTGGCATGATCACGTGGTCTGCACCAATTTTTTGCAGTACGCGAGCTTGGAAGCGGTCGTTTGCCTTCACCCAAACGGATTTCACGCCGGCTTCCTTCGCGATCAAAGTGGCGAGGATGCTGGCATTAACATCAGCACCGATGGCGATCATGACCATGTCATAGTCATCGAGCTTAAGTTCGGTCACCGTCTCTTCATGAGTGCAGTTTGCAACAATGGCTTGGCTAACAAAACTCGCCGCTTCTTTTACACGATCTTCATTAACGTCTACCGCCAAAACTTGTGAGCCAGAATCTTGCAGTTCTTTACACACGGCTAAGCCGAAACGACCTAGACCAATTACAGCAAATTGCTTATCACCCGTTTTCATTTGTGCCTCATTTATGCGTTGAATAGCAAGCGCGAAAGTCTGCGCCTATTCCCTATCATCTGCAAACTAGACGACAGAAAATTGACAGAAGATTAACTGAAACATTCGCACAAAAACTTTTTAAAGCGTAGACGCAACTAGCGAGTTTTCCTACTTATTGTCAATTAAATCAGAACAATAGCTAACTGACTCACACTCATGCTATTCACACAGTTATCAATATATATTTTTGACAGATGCTTTATTTGTAAAGACTATCAATCCCGAAAATTATTTCGTGTTCTTTGCTTTTTGCGCGTATAAAAACCAACCAAGTTGATCTTTTCATCAACAAATTAGCCATTTACTCTGACGTTTGTTATAGTGCGCGCCGACAAATTAGTTTGTACTCTAAGTAGTTTTGAGAGGGATGATGTCTACAACTAAGGATAAGTACAGTATTGATAATACTGACTACACGGTCGGCCAAGACAACGTTCAAAAGTGGGGATTTGATGTTCATAACCCTGTTTTTGGCACCAGCGCTGGCTTGATCATTATTTTTTTAATCGCACTTCTGCTCGTCGACCCAGCCACTGCAAAAGCAAGCCTTGATGGTGTCAAATGGCAGATCATCGGAAGCTTTGATGATCTCTTCATGTGGGCTGGCAATATCTTTTTAATCTTCTGTATTGGTTTGATCTTTTCTCCTTTTGGCAAGATCCGCATTGGCGGTGAGAACGCAAAGCCGGAACATTCCAACATTTCTTGGATTGCGATGTTGTTTGCTGCTGGCATGGGCATCGGTCTCATGTTTTGGGGCGTTGCCGAACCTGTCGCATACTTTACAGGTTGGTACGAGACTCCACTTGGCGTAACGCCATTTACAGAAGAAGCCAAACAAGTCGCACTTGGGGCAACCATGTTCCACTGGGGTCTGCACCCTTGGGCAATCTACGCCGTTGTTGCACTGTCTATGGCTTTCTTTGCCTTTAATAAAGGCCTACCACTTTCAATCCGTTCCGTCTTTTACCCACTGCTTGGTGATCGCACGTGGGGTTGGTTTGGCCATGTGATTGATGTTCTGGCCGTGCTCGCAACACTCTTTGGTCTAGCAACCTCGTTAGGTCTAGGCGCGCAGCAAGCTGCAAGCGGTATCGCGCATGTGATGGGCATTGAAAGTGGCATTGGAATGCAACTTGGGGTGATCGCTTTCGTTACTACACTTGCGGTTGTGTCGGTCATTCGAGGAATCGATGGCGGCGTAAAAGTGCTGAGCAACATCAACCTTACTATGGCTTTTGCTCTATTGGTCTTTGTTATCCTAGCGGGTCTTGCCGTCGCGTTGAGTACTATCCCGACTACGCTAATGGGTTACGTTGAGAACATTATTCCTCTTAGCAACCCGTATGGCCGAGAAGATGAAGCGTGGATGCACGGTTGGACGGTGTTCTACTGGGCTTGGTGGATTTCATGGTCACCATGTGTGGGTATGTTCATTGCACGAGTATCAAAAGGACGTACGGTTCGCGAATTCCTTACTGCTGTGATTTTAATTCCGACGCTCATAACGCTAATTTGGATGTCCGCATTTGGTGGCATTGCGATAGACCAAGTAATGAACAAAGTGGGAGAGCTTGGTACGAATGGGCTTACCGACCTAACACTGTCACTATTCTATGCTTATGAAGCAATGCCAATGAGCTCGATTTTGTCTGTCATTTCGATTGTTCTGATCATGGTGTTCTTTATTACCTCGTCAGACTCTGCATCACTGGTTGTCGATAGTATTACCGCTGGTGGTAAAGTGGATGCGCCAGTACCACAACGTATCTTCTGGGCAACCATAGAAGGTGCTATTGCGGCTGTTCTACTGTGGATTGGTGGTACAGAAGCAATTCAAGCCCTGCAAGCCGGTACGATTTCAACTGGTCTGCCATTCACCATCATTCTATTGGTTATGTGTGTCAGTCTGGTGATGGGTATGCGCACAGAACCTCAGTTCATTCAGCGACGTTTAGCGAAAGCGAACTAGACAGACAGAACCTGACCCCACCTAGCTTGAACAGGGTTGTAAAAAGCAAAGAAGCCGCATCGAAATGCGGCTTCTTTTTTTAGTTCTGCGTCTTTAACAAGGATTATTTTTAATCGCGCTTGTCAGCGTTGTCTCGACGAGGACGATCATTGTCTTGTGGTTTACGTTTGTTCTTTGGTACGTAGTTCAAGATAGAAATTGGCACAGGCTTTCTTGGTGTGAAACCTTCGATTTCCACACGTTCAAGCAAGTGACCCAGACGGCTTTCAATCATGCATAGGTTTTTGAAGTCATCTTTTGATACCAGTGAAATCGCTTCACCTTGTGCACCAGCACGGCCAGTACGACCAATACGGTGAACGTATTCATCCGCTGGGAATGGCAAGTCGTAGTTAATAACAACAGGTAGGTTGTCGATATCAATACCACGCGCCGCAACACCCGTTGCCACTAAGTACTGGATTTCACCCGCTTTAAACTGCTCAATCAACTCTTGGCGAACGCGTTGGTTACGACCACTGTGGAACGCCTCTGCCACGATACCACGCTTCTCTAGTTGAGAAACCAACTTCGCCGCGCCGTGTTTTGTCTCGATAAACACCAACACTTGCGACCAGTCGTTTTCCGTCAGCATATGGCTCAGTAGTGACGACTTCATGTCTTTATCGACGGTAGTGATCCACTGCTTGATGTTCGACTTAGATGCGCTGTGCTTCGCAATGGTGATCTCTTCAGGGTCAACGATAGCGTTTTTCGCCAAGTCACGAACTGGGTTTGATAGCGTCGCTGAGAACAACAAGCTTTGAATGTCTTCTGGCATGCAATCGACGATCTTATCAATCGAATCGATAAAGCCCATATCCAACATCTTATCGGCTTCATCCAGAACCAGCATGTCCACTTCATCAAAGTGAATGGCACGTTGGCCGTAAAGGTCAATCAAACGGCCTGGCGTGCTTACGACAATATCCACGCCTTCAATCAGCGCTTGTTTCTGTGGCGCATAATCCACACCACCAAACATCGCCATAGAACGAAGCGATAAGTTTTTGCCGTATGCCTCGATGCTCTGGTGTACTTGAAGTGCTAACTCACGTGTCGGGGTCAAAATGATCGCACGAGCGCGCTTCTTACGCTGAGTTTCCCCTTTGCTGAGTTTTTCTAAGATTGGTAGTACAAAGCCAGCAGTCTTACCGGTACCAGTTTGTGCTGCGGCAATCAAATTGCTGCCACGCAAAACAATCGGAATGGCTTTTTGTTGGATAGAAGTCGGTTTTTCATAACCCAGCGCCTTCACTGCTTCAGTGATAGGTGCGCTTAAACCAAGCTTAGAAAATGGCATAGAAAAGTCTCAACAGAGGAAATGGGCGCGTAGTGTATCAGAATCCGAACTAAGTAACAGAATCATTCATACCTGAACAAGCCGGAGACGATAAGCAAATTCTATCCTTTTAATAAGGCATCTGATTGTTACAGCGTGATGATTTATTGACCACCTCACATTTCTTCCCCTTGAACCTCGTTATGCTGCAAGAGTGTGCATCACTGGAAAACTTCATGGATATTTTATTACTGGTTGGATTAATAGCGCTTAATGGTGTTTTTGCCATGTCTGAGATAGCGTTAGTCACAGCCAAAAGCGGCCGACTGAAAAAGTTTGCCCAACACAGCGCTTCTGCCCGCCTCGCTCTGCAATTAAAAAACAACCCAACGCAATTCCTCTCCACAATCCAAATCGGCATCACCGTGATTGGTATCCTCAGCGGTATTTTTGGTGAAGCCACCCTTTCAGTTCCCTTTGAGCATTGGCTTGCCGCACAAGGCCTAGAACGAGAGGTCGCCACCATCCTTGCCACCGCCATTGTCGTCGTCGTGATCACCTACTTTGCAATCGTAGTGGGTGAGCTAGTTCCGAAACGCTTCGCTCAAAACAACGCAGAGCGTATTGCTGTTCTTGTGGCCTACCCTATTCATTGGTTGGCCAAGTTAACGACTCCGTTTGTCATGTTACTGACGCTATCGACAGAATCTTTACTGAGATTGCTACGCCAAAACCACACCGGTGAAATCGTAACAGAAGAAGATATATTTGCTGTGGTCAGTGAAGGTTCTGAATGTGGTGCAATCGAGCCTCAGGAACAGCTGATGATCCGTAACCTTCTGCACTTGAATGACCGTTTGGCGCTCTCTTTAATGACACCACGCTGTGACATTCACTATCTCGATCTGGATTTACCACTCGATGCAATACTGAAGAATTTACGTCAAACTCAGCATTCCGTTTGGCCGGTATGTAAAGGCGGCTTGGATAACATCATTGGGACCATTTCTTCTAAAGCGTTGCTCGATGAGTATGACGAGCTATCAATATCGCGGTTAGCAAAATTACTCAAACGTTCACGTTTTGTTCCTGAGTCCATGAAAGAGCTACCGTTGCTCAACTACATGCAGCAAACCAGCACCGAAATGGTCTTTATCGTTGACGAATATGGCGACGTGCAGGGCCTAGTGACACACTACGATTTGCTCAAATCTATCGCTGGTGAGTTAGGCATGGCACCACAGCAAATCTGGGCGAAAAAACAGAAAGACGGCAGTTGGATAATGGACGCCTTGATTCCGATGAATGAGCTGAAATACAAACTTGAGCTCAGCAGCATTGAGGGAGAAGAAAGCGAGGGCTTCCAAACCTTAAATGGTTTTCTGACTTGGTTAATTGGCCGCGTGCCTGCTCAAGGAGAAACCGTTGAATATCAACAGTGGCAATTTGACGTGTTGCAGGTCAAGAGCAATCGGATCACACAAGTTAAAGTAACGGAAATGGTGAGAGAATTCGAAGCTGAGCAATAAGGCTAATTACGAATTTACGAGTGTTTGAGTCAAACAAAAAACAGCCTCTCGATAGAGGCTGTTTTGATAAATGAGATTCACGATCTTCGTTTCGATTAGAACAAGTACGTTGCGCTTACATACGCACTACGGCCTTTTTCAGAGTAGCCGTAGTAATCGTCTTCATCGTCCAACTCGACATCAAAAATGTTGTTTAACCCCGCTTTAAGGTTCAACTGTTGGAAATCGTAACCCACACCAAGACCGACTAGCGTGTAACCATCCACCGTTTTGTTTTCACGGCTTAGGTTAGTGATCACTTGTTCACCGATGTAATTCACACGAGCAAACGTTGTGAATGAATCAAACACTTCCCAATTGACGTCCAGGTTCGCTAGATGCTCAGGTGTTTGCATGAGCGTATCACCTGTACTCTTGTCTTTAGCGTCCGTGTAAGTGTAGTTACCTTTCAGGTTGATGCTGTCTGTAATGTCATACCAACCTTCAAGCTCAATACCTTTGATCTCCGCTTTACCGATGTTTTGGTAAGTGAAGATTGGCATAGGGCCATCCATACCAACAACCTTGGTTAGGTCACGTTCGATCTTGTTCTTCAAGTCCGTGTAGTAGTACATCAGACCTACGCCCATTGATGTTGATTCGTACGCAAGACCTGCTTCGTAGCTTTCTGATTCTTCCGGTTTAAGATCATCATTACCCGTTAACCAACAACGGTTACCACAACTGATTACGCGAACTTGGTCGCTGCTTTCCATCATGCCAGGAGCTCGGAAGCCACCACCAGCACCGCCTTTCAAGACAAACTCATCGGTGATGCTGTAAACGGCATAAGCCCGCGGGCTAAAGTGACTGCCATAGACCTCATGAAAATCTTGACGGCCACCCAATGTCAGCGCCAGTTTGTCGAGATCAAATTCACCTTGAACAAATACCGCACCTTGGTAGTTATCGATATCACCAGATGGAACATCACGGCTGTTTTTCAGCTCAGAAGTACGGTATTCACCACCGAATACCCACTCATGCGAATCTCGCCACAAACCAGAAAGTTTGAAATCGAGAGTATTATTTTGTAAGTCGACATCCGCAGCGCCGTTAGTGTAAGCCGTACTTGCATCGTCAAGTTGCATGCTCTCACCGTAAAGACGTACTTGTGAATCTACCGTGTCCCAAGCGCCTTCATGCGTTAAACCGTAGTTCCAGCGCGTCGAGTCTTGTGTGTTCGTTTGAGGGCCTGAACGAGGGTGAACCCAATCTGCTTCACGCTCATCTTTGGTGTAGATAACATCCGCAATCAAACGCTGTTCTTCGGTTAATTGCCATGCGAGCTCACCAAACACATTGGTCGTGTCTTTCTGCTCTAGCGCATCAAAATTAGGATTTGTGTCTGTGCGCCAAGGGTCACGTGTAGAGCTTTCAACAATGATGCTGCCCTCTACATTTTGCGTCAGTTCGCCGCTCGCGTAAGCATGACCTTTCAGACCATCACCACCGTCACCTTCAAGAATGCTCTCGTATTCAAGACCAACCGAGCCGGATAACTCTTCCGTTGGTGATTTCAAGATCACGTTCACCACACCACCCATGGCCTCAGAACCATAAAGGGAAGAAACCGGGCCACGAACCACTTCAATACGCTGAATCGCCGTTAAAGGGATACTCGATAGGTCAAAGTCATTACCTCGAATAAGCGCATCTTGTGAGTTAATTCGACGACCATTGATCAAGATTAGCGTGTGCTTGGAATCCAAACCACGAATACGGATAGTATTACGACCATAAGCGGTGCTGCTCAAAACACTCACACCCGTCGCACTACGAATCGCTTCTGAGATATCTTTCACTGGCATCTTTGAGATGTCTTCTGCGGTGATAACCGAAACAGAAGCTGGTGCGGTCAATTCTGAGTGTTGGGTAAGGGTTGCAGTAACAACCATACGTTCCATTTCCAACACTTCATCTTGATCATCAGCAACAGCATAACCACTTAGCGCCGTCAAAAGTGCTCCTGCGAGCATAGAAGGCATAAATGTGGGCTTTTTAACTAAACTTTTCACTGCATATCCTTATATCTATTTTATAAATAAATTGAGCTCGCAAACTCTAATAAACGAATGTATAAATGACAATTATTATTACTCGTATTAGCATTTACATTTGAGCTGTATTGTATTTTTGAACTGCAACAGGTTGAAAAGTGACACTACTGAAAAACGACAAGCTAGTTAACATTCTTGCCCCTCTCTGTCTTCACTTAGAAAGTGCCAGTCCAACGGTTCACATCGTAAAAGCCACACCCGATATGTACGATAAAGTGGGCCTTCTCGAGGAAGAGCAACAAATTCATAAAGCCGTTAAAAAGCGTCAACGAGAATTCCGAGCCGGACGTCAATCCGCTCGAGAAGCCATAAAGCGATTGGTATCAAACGATTCTGAATTAGCTCAGGTACCCATTCTTTCAGGCAAAGCTAGAGAGCCCTTATTCCCGAGCCTCATCAGCGGCAGCATCAGTCACACCGACAGCCTATGCCTCGCAGCGTGTGCGTTAAAAAGTGAAGTACCGAGTTTGGGTATTGATGTGGAAAACAATACCCCTCTCGCCTCGCACCTTTTTTCTAGCATCTACACCCAGAGCGAAAAGGCATTAATGGAGACGTCCAACACCCTCCCAGATACACTGATATTCAGCATTAAAGAGAGCCTGTTTAAATGTCTCTACCCGTTTGTTCAGGTGTACTTCGACTTTCTAGATGCACAAATCACCCTGCAGCCGGACGCTGAAAATACCGGTCAATTTCACTTCGAACTGATTGGAGAGAATCGAATTTTATTGCAGGCTAACTTGCCGAATCTCTCCTTTCATGGCCGCTATTGCTTTACCGAGCAATACGTTTTCTCGTTGTGCTTTTTTTCCTCATGAATGTGTCATTATTTTTGTTCAATAACCTTTTTGATCACCATTTGTTGTCGAGCATTAACCAGCGGCAACCGTTGTTCTAAAAGCGCTTTCCACATTGGTGATACTGTGACACCCTTGGCATCTAACTGACGCGTTTGTGGACCTAAATACCAATAGGCATCCACCAGCTGCTCAAGGGAAGTAAACGCGTAAGGGTTCACCGGTGGCTTTTTCGGAATAATGTCGAGAAACGATTTCTTTTTAAGATGAGGCTGGGTCGTTGTATAAATACCCCGCTCAGTGCTGCCCCATTCACTTGGTAAAATGTGCGGCCAAACTGATACATATTGTTCGCCAAACTTCTGTTTCGCTAGGTCACCAAAAGTTTTATGTTTGGACATGAACCCTAAGGTTGGGGAACGCTTAAGAATGTGTCTTGCTCCAACAAGCACCACCACACCCTGTGCCTGTTTCTGTTGCAGCTTTTCAACGCCGTCCACTAAGGCTTGGTCACGTTGAGCATTCAACTTACTCAGTTCAGAAGGATGTTGAATGGCTTGCCAATTGAACGACGGCTCCGTCAGCACGACTTTGATCGGCACGTTGCGCTCAGCATTCGCTGCTCGCAATCGATGAAAAAATTGGCCGTAACACGGATGCATCCATGCAGGAAAAGCGATTGAATCTAACCATACGGCAGCCAATTCAGTGTCGGTGACCGCCTCTCCCAATAAGTAGTTGTTAAGCAGCGCTTGATGCTTAGCGTTACCAAACTCGATGAACAAATGCGTGAATGCCCCATCCAATTGAGGATCGAGCAACACATCGGTCATTTGCTCAAATAAATCGGCATACCAATGTGCCTCGCCAAGCGCCAAAATAGCGCCTGATTCCAACTTATTTTTGAAGAAAGTCAGAGGGGAAATCATCCCCTCCAACATCGCACTTGGCTTAGATTGAGCTGTCGAATCAAACATCGAAATTCTCTCTCAACTCTTTCACCATATGCGTACCGATTTCACGCAGCATATCTGGGCGCATCATGTCACGGTGAATACAGGCCACATCAATCACTTTCAAGTCGCCGTCCATGTATTTGAACCATCCATTGCGATCCAAAAAGGCCTCTTCTGGTGGCTTCTCAGCATTAAAGAACAGCACATCGCCTTGATATTGATAGTCAATGGCATCACGGACACGTTGGTTGTTGTTGATTACGACATCGATCATCGCCGTGATGGTTTCAGTACTTAAGTGCGCCATAGACGAGCCCGCATCCTGCAAGATATCGATCACTTCTGGCTTCGTAATACTGGAATGCGCGGCTTCATCAAACTCAACGCCGGCCATACGAATCAGTGCGCCGAGCGCTTGCTCTTCTCCCGGTGGATGGATGGTTTGCCACTGCTCTGCAGGGTAAGAATCTAACAGCGTAACCAAACCAACTTCTTGGCCTTGTTCTTGTAAGATGCCCGCCATTAGGTGAACAATCATGCCACCAATTGACCAGCCCAGAAGATGGTAAGGACCAAAAGGTTGCTCTTCACGAATCGCGGCAACGTAGTCTTCTGCCATTTCTTTCATGCTCTTTGGCAATGGTGCAGAAGGGTCACCCAGATTACGAGCTTGCACGCCATAGAGAGGAACATTGGATGGAATGATCGGCGTTAAAGCCGCGTAGCACCAACTTAAGCCACCCGCAGGGTGTACACAGAAAATGGCCGCTTTCCCTTCACGTTTACGCAGTGGTAATAACATGTTCAGGGCATCATCACTTTCACTGCCATTCAACTTGGCGGCAATCCCAGAGACAGTCGGCGATTCAAATACGGCTGCCAATGACAGTTCAATTCCCATGATTTCTTTCACATGAGCAATCAACTGTGCGGCAAGCAAAGAGTGACCACCTAGTTCAAAGAAGTTGTCGTCAACGCCTACCGCAGGTAAATCAAGCAGTTGGCAGAACAGCTTACACAAACGTTCTTCAACAAGGTTGCTTGGCCCTTTTGTACCGACCTGACCAGACAAATCTGGCTTCGGCAACGCGTTGCGATCCAGCTTACCGTTTGGCGTTAACGGGAAAGTATCCAAAGTCACAAAGTAACTTGGAACCATGTACTCTGGCAGCGGTTCGGCAAGGAATCGCTGCAGCAAGTTGCTATCAACACCCTGTTCTGGATCTTCTGCCGTAACATACGCTACGAGGCGTTTGTCACCATCGGCATATTCCTGCGCCAATACCGCAACTTGCGCGACACTTGGGTGATTTGCTAAGGCGTTTTCAATTTCTTCAAGCTCAATACGGAAACCTCGAATCTTGACCTGAAAATCACTACGCCCGCAGTATTCAATCGCCCCGTCTTTTCGCCAACGAGCCAAATCACCAGATAAGTACATTCGGCTGCCTTTTGGTCCGAATGGGCTTTCAATGAAACGCTCTGCGGTCAGTTCTGGCTGGCCGTGATAACCCAACGCTAATTGTCGACCCGCAATATAAAGATGACCGACGACACCTGGCGGTACTGGATTTAATGCATCATCCAAAATGTAAATTTGGGTGTTCCACACAGGGCGGCCTATTGGTGTCGAATTACCTTGCGCATTCGCCTCACTTGGCCAATAAGTCACATCAACAGCCGCTTCTGTCGGACCGTACAAGTTGTGTAATGGCGCACTAAAGTCTTGGTAATAATGATTCACCAATTCCATCGGTAGCGCTTCACCACTACAAAAAACTTGGCGTAAACTCTGGCACAAATTGGCATCGGCTTGTTGGACGAAGATTTGCAGCATTGAAGGCACAAAGTGCAAGATCGTGATTTTCTCTCGATGGATAAGATCTTGCAGATAAATAGGATCTTTATGCCCTTCCGGTTTTGCGACCACCAAGCATGAACCGACGATCATTGGCCAGAAAAACTCCCAAATAGAGACATCAAAACCTGCAGGCGTTTTTTGTAATACCCGGTCTTTGGCATCAATTGGGTATTGGTCGTGCATCCACAGCAATCGGTTGACGATAGCATCGTGAGTAACCACAACACCTTTTGGTTTGCCCGTAGAACCAGAGGTATAAATCATGTAAGCCGGAGAGTGAGGTTCCGGACGCACTTGGGGTGGTAATGCCTCAACCTCCTTATAAATAGTTGGCAACGTCGCGTCATCAACCAACTTCACCTCCACACCTTGTGGCAATTTGCTTTGTAGCTCGGTCGTCGAAAATACAAACTTCGGTGCAGAAGATTCCAACATGTAGTGGATTCGGCCTTCTGGGTAATCTGGATCGATCGGTACGTAAACCGCACCAGCAGCAAGAATCGCCTGTTGTACAACAATCAGTTCTTCACTTCTTGGGATGCAAACCGCAATGCGATCTCCCAGCTCAACCCCTTGCGCGGTTAACCAGTTAGTCAAGGAGTACACTTTTTTCGCTAACTGCTCATAGCTGAGCTTTTGTCCTTCAAAAATGAGGGCGGGAGCATGAGGCGTCAGAATACGTTGCCTTGCCAACAAGGCAGCTAGGGTCGTTTCTGGCACCTCGTGGTCGGTATCATTCCAAGTTTCGATGACCTTTTCTTTCTCCCCAGAGAGAAGAATATTCACGTCACTGATTTGGCATAACGATGGTTCTTGAGCTTGCGCGCTTGCAAAAAAGTCGCTCATAAAGTGGAACAAGCGCTGCTGGTGCTCTTTAATGTCTTGGTCAGAATACAGCTCTGGATTGGCATCCATATCTATGTGAAGTTGACCGTCAAGCTCATAACAATAGAAGGAAATATCATCCACGGGCCCCGCTGACAGGTTATGCGCTTTCGAAGCCAACTCGCCAAATTTATGTTCATACTCAAACGGCATGATATTGACCAAAGGGCCAAATAGATTGCGGTTGTCTTTTACTAGATTCAATTCGCGGTGCAGTTCTTCATAGCGGTACCCTTGGTGACGACGAACAGATGAGAATTCTTGGTTTACCTGTTTAACTAGCGTTTTGATGTCCGTACCTTGAGTAAAACTCACTCGCACTGGCAAGATATTCACTCGCATCGCTGGCGTTTGAATTGCCACTGAACCTAAGCGCCCCATCAACGGTACACCAAGCACCACCTCGTTGGAACGCGTCATACGATGAACATACGCAGCAATGGAAGCGATCAGCACACTGTACCAGTGCGTTCGGCATTGCTTCGCCAACGATTCCATATGCTGGAAGTCTTCTACTGGCATCGCGCCTTTCAAGCGTAAGAAGTGATCAGATGTCACTGTCGGTTTACCCGCTAAGTTAACCGTATCAGAGTGGTCAGCATAACGTTGTAAGTAGAAGGTACGGTCTTTTTGGTATTTATCCGACGCTTTATAGTCGTTATCTTCTTTAAGCAAAGCGTGTTGATCCACCAATTGGATCTCGTCAAACTGCTCTCCCTTCGTAAGTTGGCCATAGATATGAGCAATACGCGAAGCGATCAACGACATGCTGTAGCCGTCAATAGCAATGTGGTGAAGTGACAGGAACCAAACAAACTTATCTTCTGCAAGCTTAAGCAGCGCCATAATAAACAATGGGCCTTGCTCCAAATCGACGGGCTGCTTCAACTCTTTCTTCATCCAATCGACTACAGACTCGAGTGGCACATCATGTTGCGAGAAGTCGATTCGCTCTACCTGCCAGTTTTGTCTATCAATCACCATGCGAGGGCCTTCGGTGGTAGTGACAAACTTCGCGTGTAACGAGTCAACTTCATCAATGGCGGTTTTTACCGCTTCAACAAAACAAGGCTCATCCACCTTGCCATCAATCACTAAGTATTCGCCAGTCTTGTAAATTGGATTATCCGGGTCGCGCAACTGAGCAAACCAAATCCCTGCTTGGGCATCCGTAAGCGGCAGCAATTGCTCCGCTGTATAAGGTAAATCGTACATGTCCATTCCTTTGTTACTCTTCCTCTTGGGCGGTTAAGTCAGCTTCTTCTCAATCAGTTGCCACCAATCTTGCACACTGGGCTTGGCGGCAAGTTCCATAAAACTCACGTCTAGACCAGCTTGCTGCCAGTCACCGACCAGTGACATCATACGAACCGAATCTAAACCGAAATCCAGCAGGCTATCTTCCGGCGTCATTTCATCGACTGGCACTTCTAGCAATGCCGCTAACTGCTGAGTTAAATGTTGCTGAGATTGAGGAATGGAAAAGTCATCACCGACAAATTCATCTGCACTGCTGATTTGAGATAGCAATTGCTGCTTATCCAACACATAGCCACAGCGACCTGCGACATAATTGAGTGCCATTTCATGATCGTTCGCTGAGAAATCTGCGACAGCATCAGAAACCATAAAAGCTTTAATATCGGTCATGAACGCTTCGGCAGCGGTTTGCAAACAACCAATGTGGGCATAAATACCTACGATGATAAGTTGGTCACGACCCGTTTCATCCATCATAGATTTAAGCGGAGTACGCTGAAACGCACTGTAACGCCACTTGGTGTAAACAATGTCTTGTTCAGAAGGCGCAAGCGCAGGGAAAATACGCGTAATATCATCATCCGCTTTCAGACCTGGTCCCCAAAAATCCGTTAGTAAGGCACGGTCTTCTTGGCGTTGGTCACCCGGTTGAGCGGTGTAAACCACAGGGATACCCGCATCGATACACGCTTGTTTAATTTGCTTAATATGATGAGTGAGCGTTTGGATCATCTCACTATCGACATCATAGAAATTGAGAAAATACTGCTGCATATCGTGAATCAATAATACAGCGCGCTTTGGCTCTACAGACCAATTTACGCGGTTTTCTGGCATCGGCTTAGATAGTGAATAACCAGAGATAGATGGAATGGCCATGGGGCTAATCTCCAAAATTTTATTTATACACACGACACCTTTGATATCGTGGTGTGATGGTTCGATTAAATCAGTTCTAGAAGTTTGTTTTTATTGATCTTTCCTACTGGCGTTTTGGGTAGAACATCAACAAAGATCACGCGATCTGGAATTTTGAAATCCGCCAATCCTCGACCTCGCAAGAATCGCTTGATTTCAATAGGCTTGGGATTTTGCGCTCTGCACACCAATGCCGCGCAACTGCGCTCACCAAGGTATTCATCTGGGATCGCAATCACCGCCGCATCGTGAACGGAATCATGAGCAAGAAGGTGATTCTCCACCTCTTCGGCCGCAATTTTTTCACCACCACGATTGATTTGGTCCTTATCCCGCCCCACAACTTGCAAATTTCCTGCTTCAGTCATAACGACGATATCCCCAGTACGGTAATAACCAAGGTCGGTAAAAGAACGCGGATTGTGTTCCGGTGCATGGTAATAACCCTGAATGGTATAAGGACCACGCACGAACAAAATCCCCGCAATCCCTTTCGGAACCGGATTACCTGCTTCGTCTAGTACCAAAAGCTCATCTGCAGGTGACATAGGACGGCCTTGCGTAGTGACAATTTCTGACTCTGGATCATCCAAACGGGTGTAATTTACCAGTCCTTCAGCCATGCCAAACACTTGTTGCAAAGTACAACCAAGCTCTGGCTTCACTCGTTTTGCCGCCTCTTCACTAAAACGAGCGCCACCGACTTGCAGTACCTGAAGTGACGCAATGTTTTGTTGGGTTCTTGCTGCTTCATCTAGCCATAACAACGCCAATGGAGGAACCAAAGCCGCGACAGTGATTTGGTGTTTTTCAATCAAAGAAAAGGCCGTTTGAGGGCTGGCATCTGGCGCTAGTACGACCATGCCACCAGCCATAAAGCAACCCAACGCACCAGGCGAACTTAATGGGAAATTGTGCGCAGCAGGTAAAACGCATAAGTAACGAGTGCAAGCAGAGAACTGACAAACGTCATTGCTCGCACTAACGCTATAAAGGTAATCAATGTGGGTTCTTGGGATGAGCTTTGGCGTACCCGTTGTCCCACCAGAAAGTTGGAAAAAAGCAAAGTCTTCGGCGACATTAGATTGAGCATCAACCTCTTCCAAAAACAGTGTGTTTAGCGCTTGGGCACCAGTAGGCATTAAGCTCTCTTCACCAGCCCACACTACCGTTTTTAAACTCGGTAAATCTGCGGCCACTTGTTGAGCTATCTCAGCGGTTTTGACGCCCAATTGAGGTGCGGTAATCAATACTTTCGCTTCAGTAAAATGACAAAAGTATCGAATCTCCGAATAGCGATGCGCAGGTAACGCTAAAACGGGTTGAACCCCAATTTTAAGCAAGGCAAAGAAACTCAAATAAAACTCGCCAACGTTAGGCAGATGCAAAACCGCTTTATCACCGGCTTTTAGATTGAGCTTGTGCTGGAACCCAGCAGCAAGTTTGTCAACTTGTTCGACTAACGTTTGGTAAGTCCATTGCTGATCGCCCGCAACCAAAGCTACGCATTCTGAATAGCGCTGTGCGCTCGCCTCAAGCATCTCTGGGATGGTTTGCTGCGTCCAAAACCCTGCATCGCGATACTTTTTCGCCATCTCTTGCGGCCATGGGGTAAATCCTGATGCCTTCATGCACGGGCGGTTCATTGAACCACCTCCATGTTCTCACGGATTTCAATACCCAATGCGTTAAGCACGGTTCGCATCTTGTTGCCGGTTTCTTCAAGTTCACTTTGTGGCTCTGAGCCAGCAACAATGCCAGCACCCGCGTAAACGCGAAGACGTTTTTTCTCGACCTCAGCACAACGGATCACCACAACCCATTCTCCATTGCCGCGGGCATCCACCCAACCAACCAGTCCGGTAAAGTAACCACGGTCAAAGGGCTCTACATTGCTGATAAAATCATAAGCCTGCGCTGTAGGGTAACCGCATACCGCAGGTGTCGGGTGCAATGCACTCGCGAGTTTTAATACGCTGGTATTGGCGTCTGAAACCATGCCCTCGATACGAGTCGAAAGGTGTAACATCGCTTTGGTTTCAATCACCGATGGCACCATCGGCACATACAAATTGTGGCACCAAGGTTGGAGCGCTTTCTCGACGGCATCCACAACCACCGCATGCTCGTGAAGATCCTTGCTGCTTTCCATCATCAACTCACCTTGTTGTTGGTTCATTGATTCGTTGTCACTGCGGCGACGGGAGCCTGCTAGCGGGTTGGAGCAAACATGAGGGCCTTTGCGCGAAACAAGAAGCTCAGGGCTAGAGCCCATTAAATATGCATCGGAATGGCTTCCTCCAATGCGAGTCGAAAAGGTGTAGCCACCGGGATTCTGTTTGAGTAACGTTTTTAGGAAACGAGCGCGGTCAATATCCTCTTCCGTCTCGACTTGCATGGTGCGAGACAAGACGACTTTGTCGAGTTCCACATCCTCTCGACAGCAACTCCTTACGGCTTGTTCAACGCTACGCATGTAATCACTAGGATCGGGAATGGGTTGAATAGAAGATGGATGACAATCCGCTAACCCATCCACATCCGACACTTTATCCGGTCGGATTGGTGATGTCGTAATCAGACGTTCAGGGACAATAAAATGTACTGGGTTGTGTTCAGAAAATGGGATCACACCTACAGCGATAGGGTTTTCATTGCCCTCTTCCTTCGCCGATTCCAATAATTGGCTGATGTGAGTATCTAATTCTGAGAACCTGACTTGTTGGGAAAATTCGGCAGCAATCCCTTGAGTCAATAACGTCACTGTCGGAGAGCTAAAGAAGAACGAAGCATCATCCGTATGGGCATTAAGAAACTCTGTGAGCATAGTGCTGCTTCCCGTTGAGTTACGAAGCATAATCATCTCTCAAACTGTATTAAACATGGCGTTACAAATGAGATTCCTTCTCATTTAAGAGGTGAGACTACACACACAAAATCATTTATTCAAACACTTTTGCCAATAATTATCATTCGTATTATTTATAATTTTATAAATTAATCCCATAGTATTAATATGGGGAAACGCAAATAATTCTTTAGTCTTATCAGTAAAATAGCCTCAAAATGACGCATAAAAAATGGCTGACACCTTATGCTGTCAGCCATTGATTGTTGTGATAGTTCTTACTTAGAAATACTTATTAGCCATATTACCCGTTATCAGAAAACCCATACTTCTCATCACTCAGCGATCGTATCTCGTTGAAGCGATCTTGCATCTTGCCTCCGATCAAATCGACACGCCTTTGCATCTCATTCACCCATTCACGATCTGCCATCACTTCACGTGGAAATACGGTGGAACGCGCATTCTCACCAAGGTACAGAAACGCATCAAACAGTTCCCCGACTGTGGCATCCATCTTATCCATTGCCGCCAGTTTATAGCGCGCTTTAGGTAATAAATCGATGAATCGAAGTGGCTCAATAGGGCTATTCGTCACTTCGAGTAGCGCTGGCGATTTTACATTGTGGAAGGTTTGCACGACTTCGGGCTCTGTCATCGGCCAAATTAAATACGTACTATCAGGAAACGCTTGCTCTAATCGAGTCGCAAGCGGCCAAGCGCTGGCTTGCGTTTTCGCGACATAGTCCTTCGGTGCATTCACCAGATGGAAAGCCCCGAAAATCAACAGTGCTTTTTCATTGTGCTCAATTCGCTCTTGAGCAATTTGGTAAAAGTAATCCGTTTTACTCTGCGCCGCTTGTTTCCAAACTTTTGCATCCGCGACACCATCCCATTCAAAGGGCGCTTCCGCGAGATGCACCTGAATTTTTTTGCCTTCAGGTAACAACAAATTACGCGCTCTGATCGCCTTGAAGAAGTTGATATACGCATCTGGCATCCAAGCCATAAAGTAAATCGAACCACGTAGCACCTCATTCAGCTGTGATTCGCTGACCTCACCGCCTGCCAGATATTTATCCAATACAGGTTGATATTTCGCATTACCAAATTCGATCACAATATGGGTGATTTGGTCAGAGAAAGCATCGGTCGAAACCAGTTCCGTTGCGTATCGTAAAAAAGCGTCATTCCAATGATAATCGCCAATCCCAACAAAATGGTGTTGCTCGAATGCCTTCAGAATTGCAGCATCAGCGGGCTTAGCTTGCTCAACCACTTGTTCAATTTTTTGCTCCGGCAAATCGACCTTTGCAAAGTGCGGTAAATACTCACACCCTGAGATCCCAACCAACCCTAAAACCAGTACCAAGGGCTTGATTTTCCAGCCTAATATTTTCATTGAATTCTATACCTCCTTGTTAACATCATGACAACGATAACAAAAATCATTATCATCTATCCAACTTAGATTTCATATTTGTATCGCGAAAGGGAGAAGGTGATGCGTGAAAACCGCTCAGAATTCTACGGCAAACTGTGCTTGGTCACTGGTGCCGGACAAGGGATTGGCCTAGCATGTACTAAAAGCTTATTAGACCAAGGGGCGCATGTTATTGCTTGCGATGTGACTCAAGCAACATTGGATGGACTACAACAAAGCTTGTCGACCAACCAACAACAATGCACCACATTGCTCCCGTTTGATCTATCCGAACCACATGCGATCCTCAATGCCTGCCAGAGCCTCCAGCAGGATAACCTCATCCCAGAGCTCATCATCACTTGTGCTGGCGCATTACACCTCGCCTCTATTCTCGAACTGCCGTATGAAGCGCTCAATAAAACCCTAGATATCAACTTAAAAGGCACCATGCTACTCACCCAACAGCTTGCAAAAATGTTGGTCGAAAACGGCAGAAAAGGCGCGATTGTCGCAGTAGGATCAAATACCGCAGACACACCACGCGTGAAGATGTCCGCCTACTGCACATCTAAAGCTGGCCTGCACATGTGGATACAATGTTTGGGATTAGAACTGGCAGAGCATGGCATTCGCTGCAATATTGTTAGCCCCGGCTCAACCAGAACACCAATGCAAGAGCAAATGTGGAATGAATCTTATGGCGAGCGAGAAACGGTTCAAGGTAACTTAGCGTCGCATCGAATTGGCATCCCGTTAAACAAAATTGCCGAAACCAAAGACATCACCAATGCGATTGAATTTTTACTCAGTGATAAATCGGGCCATATCACCATGCATGATTTGAGAGTGGATGGCGGAGCAACCTTCTGATCCCCCGCCAAAATATCGGAAAGTTTAACCGTAAAATTTGGGGTGCATGCCCTTCTCTAACTTGCGCCTCACTTTATAGGACACATCAGCTAATGTGATTTTGCCTGAGTTCTTGCGGTCAATCCCCGCGTTTTGGCGATAAGCGATCGAGCCTTTCTTGAAAAGCACATGTGTTGGCGGTTGGCCGATTGCAGCAGGATAAAGGATCGCCATATACACATCCTCAAGACACGCCATGTCATTTCGGTATGGCATAAAGTACGCTTTGACATAATCCAGCTGATCCAGAGCACTCATTTTGGCCAACTTCTTTGTGCTTGTTCCTAAAGCTTCTGCGGTTGAAGGCATAAATTGAATTAACCCTGTCGCACCGCTTCCCGATCCATTTTTAATACTTGGGCTAAATGTCTCTGCTGTTTCAAATGCCATGCAAGCCATCAAATGATTAGGATCGATATTGAGCTCTTTAGAAATGTCGTTAACCTTAATTTTGAACTCTACCGAGACGCAATTTCCCCAAGCAAGGGCATCGGTAGTTGGAACCGAAAAAAATGCTGAAGAAACATCACTTTTTTTAAAGGATAAAGATGAAGGTGGAAAAATGTTCAGGCTTTTCGGATTCTTATCTATCAACCTGTTTTGAAAGGAAAAAACCTTATCTTTTTTGTGCTTAAGCTTTTCGATTTTTAATAGCTGATACAATCGCTTAGAAACCGTTTTCACGATACAACCACATTTGGAAAACATGTCCCAAACTGTAATCCATTTCTCACTCTTTTAATATCTGTATCAGTTATGAAGCACAAAAATGTGAGGTAGATCTGCGAGCTTTATAAGAAATGGAAAGTTTATAAATAAGGCTGTTTGAAAAGTATACTCAGCGTTTTTCTGTACGTTGAAAACAATGAGAAATTTGTGGTGTATTCTCGCTAGGTTGGATGGTAAACCACTGAGTGACAATACGACCTTGATCTTGTCGGAGCTGCACTAATACTGCATCACGTTCGTAAACTTGAACACCATGGATGTTAGTTAAGTTGCCATTTGAATAAGACTCAAACAACACATCTAATGCGGGTCCTCGCCTATTCAATTTACACTTTATCCTTTCATCAGTTTGAACGCCTAAACTACGAAATGTGCACTCTTCATTTTGTACCTGAAGTTCATATTCAATCCACACAAACGGCCCTGCGTTACTTTGCCCCAAATCGACATCACAATGAAAAATCCCATTCCAATTAGGAGTGACAAAGGCCGCCGCCGCTACGAATCCGATTGTGCTAATTATCATACTCTTTCACTTCTCTGGCTAAAAATGAGAGAGTATTTCAACCCAACTATCGCTGCACTTAACAATAATAAAACTTCGAGTGATACCCAGTTACCACTCTGCAATACAAAGACGGCTTTTCACACCACGAATCTGCAATCCCATCGCCTCAAATACATGCTCAAAATCTTGGCAGGAAGCAGGAACATTCGGTAAAGACAACGACGCTTCTGTAAAGAATGACCGACTCAGGGTCTCTGATTCTCCCCACGCCAGTTCCCACCAATCCAAGATGCGTTGTTTAGACGCATTCAATCGATACACCGCGGGCAGTCGATCGCGCTTGTTGAGGTTTTCAGTTTTAGATGTTGGCAGCAGATTCCATTTATCGTTGTTCGGCCAATAAGCGAAGGGCAAGCAGTGATCAACATGGTACTCATTACGCAACTTACTCCCACTCCATACACTGATGATCTCAGATTGATTCGAACGCAACTGCTCTACCCTTTTGCGTACTGCGCGAGTGTCGTGGTCTTTATCAATCCAAACCAAGCAATCATGATAGGTTTGAAGGGCAATGCCTCGGTCTTGGTTTGAGCTAAACCGCTGCATTTCAAGAATCCACTGATTGACCACCAGCGGCTCAATCCATGAATGATAAAGCCTAAAGCAGTCCCACAAGCTCTCATCCAAAATAAATTTGCCATAGCTTTCAAGGAACTCCCCATCAACAACGATACTACCTTTATGCTTTTTAGAAGAACGTACCATTTCAAAATATGGATTCGATTTGTCACCTTGGTATGTATAGGTAACTGGTCCATCTTTAATGGTTTTCAAACTGTCTTTGACAGCTTTATCTAAAGCGACGGCATCGTCACCAACAAATATGGTACCAATTGCTAAATCATCCGGACTTAAATGAGAAAGCTTGCCCCAACCATCAGGCTTAATGAAGCCGAGCCCTTTTGATGCATTAGAGTTCTGCTGGATGTTTTCTTTATCGATGAGGCGTTTGAACTGACGAATCCAATACAGACCAACTAAACCAAGAGGGATCGCAACTTTGCCGTCTGTACGATCAATAACGGCTCCGGAATGTGCATCTGCAATTCGTAATAAGGTTCGTAGCAATGCCAGTTTGTAAGTCGCCGATTTAGAGTCGTTTACGATGATATGGCGAACCTTGTTGAGATCACCGGCACCATCATCGGGAAGTGACATGACAACCGTCTGCCAATGAACATCATCACGCTTGAGTTGGTCGTCACTGTCCGAGACATGCCTAACCATAAGCGCACTGTTCTTTGCCAGTTGTTCTAACTCTTGAACAGAGACAGGGTAAGCTTTGCGCCCATCAGTAAACTCTCCATGGCGAAGACTAATGACCAATCGGCCATTAGGCGCAAGCAGATTAGAGAGTTTACGGAAAGCACGCTCACGATGAGAAGTCGCAAGATGCATCCAAACCGCACTCACCAATATCAGATCAAAGCGAAGTCCCAAGTTGGTGGTTTTCTCAAGAGCAGGCAAGGCATCATCAAGCCAAGTAACCAAATTACCCGTCTTAACTTTACCAAGCTCTAGTAGAGATGCCGCTGGTTCAAGAGCAATCACCTCACAGCCTTGCTCCGACATCCATTTCGCATCTCGCCCAGACCCCGCTCCCACATCCAAGATCCGATCGCCTGCATGAGGCCAAAAAGCCTGCCAGCTCGCGTGAACATTCTCAAATGTCGTCGAGTTATATTGCTCCGCTAATGAGCTCGCATTTTGGTTATAGAAATTGAAGGTAGAGGACATAAAGGTAAGGCTGCAATTGAACTGAACACATAGTAAGTGCTATTGATTTCAAAGACTAGAAGGTAGTGCAAAAGTTGTAGGAAACGTTGCGTTAGAAGTTCTGTCGCCTAAAAAGTGGATCAAACGAGCACCAAGAGTAAAGCGATTTGCTTGCGATGCAATCATACCTATTCGGAAATCTACAATTTCTTAGTTTTATATCCAACTTCTTGGCAAGATAAACAAAAAATTGGTTTTCAAGTCCTTGCCATCATTCCAATTGATTGATTTTTATTGAAAATAAAATGGCATACTTTCTGCTGATTAGAGTGATGATTGGTTTTCACTTTAGGTATCAGTGTGTCATACAAAATTCTTCCGCTTTCGGAAGTGATGTCTCATGAATTCGGTTTGATAGAGGGCGATCTCCATAACCTTGTGGAAGCTGATGTTGCCTCTGTCACCCCTTCTCATCTTACTTTTGAACAGCTAAAGCAACATCTCTACGAAGGCAAACTCGTACTCGTGAGTGATACGCCTCAAACTCCCGCTCTACTCAGCTACAACGATCCAATTGGTTCTAAAACTTGGAGGCTAAACTCTGAAGTTATCCCGGTATTCTCTGATGATGCCGCTGATAATTTGTTAGCAAAAACGAAAATCACCAGAACGACTGGAGGGTACAGCTCTTGTATCGGGGATACCTCGGCGCTAGAGCGGGTTTATACGCCGCAACCAATCGCAGCCGAAAGTGAAGAGGAAATCACCAAGGGATTTGAGTACAGCTTTGAAGTTGGCTGCTCAGATACCACTGTAAGTAAAATGGTGCACAGTGACTTTGCTATAGCGAAAACTGAAAATGAGAACGCTGTGACCCGCTGGGAGCAAGCCAATACCGAGCAAGGTACACGCTACACTGCGTTATGTGCATTCGATGAGCCAAAGCGTCTAAATATCCATATAGCTGATGACAACCTCGGGCTGACGCCATTGGAAGCCGTCACCTTACAAAAAGCCGGTAGTCATAAGGCTGTTGAGGGGTTCATACCTGTCGTACCTGCCGTGCGTTTGGGTGAACGCTTAGGGTTGCCTACAGAAGGCTATTACTACCACTTTAATGATGGCGAACTTGTCCAAGAATACAAAATTCTTGGGGAAGAAAAATGGGCCTTTTATGCTACGCAATCGACACAAGACACACTCAATGACGAGCGCGGTTTTACCAAAGACCAAAGCGCTATTTTGGTGTATTGGAAGTTGGCAAACCAAATCCTCGAGAACCAATACATCATTTATCTTGAGCGGCAAATCACGCGTGAAGAGCTAGATAACCTCAGCGAAGATTGGCTGAGTGAAAACGGGATAAAGTTGGATATCCCCACACTGTTTGATGTGGTCAAACAGCCGGAAGAAGAACGCTCAGAAGATAACAACGATGAAGCGGAAGCAGAACAAACCGCAGCAACGCACATCGTAGTTGCGGGGGAAACCTGGCAGAGCATAGCTGAACTGTATGGTATGGGAGCTAAAGCCTTGCTCTCGCTTAACCCAGTGTTTGAGTCCGATCCTCTGTCACTCGCGATCGGTGATGAAATTGTTGTTGCTGAGACACAGCAGCAACAAATACCGGACAAAAAGAACACCTTTCCGCCACTGCGCCCGCAAACCTACAACAACATCCGCAACAGTCATTACCAGCACAGCGATCCATTGCTTGGGTTGACCAAATATCGAGCCATCAACGCCGCCGATTGCGTAGAAGGCGATGTGGCCATCCTTAACTTAAAAGACGTCATGAGTTCGCTCGTGTTCGCTAAATCCTGCACCAGACCAAAAGGATGTATTGAAATTGGCGACCAGCAAGAGTCAATCAGTAACTTCGGTCCTTGGTCATTCTTCTTTGCACAAGCGAATGCGACCCCTGCCGCTTTCATGCCCGCCATTCAAGCGACACAAGCACAAATGGCCATGGGAAGTTCCGCAGCTGTCGCCGGTTCCCCAGAGCAAACGCAGCAAACCCAAAGCGCGGCAATGCAGTTAGATAAACTGGCTGGCACATTGAAAGACAACATTGTCGAAGGTTACCGCTGGCAAGTCGAAGGCATTGGCGCTCTATTTGCAATGCAACAAAGCTTATTTGGTGATAACACCCAATACACAGACCAAGATTTACGCCAAGTGACCACGGCGCAAAGCCGAATTCGTGTCCACATAACAGAACCAAAAGATGGGGAGTTTTATCCGCATGTGCAGGGCTATCATATAGACGATACCCGCATCCCTATCAAATACGTGAAACAGGGGAGCAATGACCAACTATCCGTTGCGATTGAAAAGAACGGACCAACCATCTATTGGACACCAGAAGAAAACGGTGAAGCAAGTTGGCAAAGCACGCCTGATCATAGTGATGGGTTTGAAAAAGACGATATACTGGTCACGCCAATCCACTCGGATAGCGATGCGAACGTCACCGTCACGCCTGCGCCAGAAGAGAAAGACTGGCGTGATGCGATCTTAGTGTTCCCTGAAAGCTCAGGAATTGCACCGCTTTATGTGGTGTATAAAGAAAGCCCGAGAGATAAGCCCGGAGTCGTTACCGGTAAAGGCGAAGATATCTTTGGCATTTGGTTAGCTGATGCGGGTAAAGACTTAGGTGCTCCAATACCCTCCCAAATCGCTGATAAACTGAGAGGAAGAGAGTTCAGCAGCTTTGATGCGTTCCGAAAAGCATTCTGGTTAGAGGTATCTCAAGACAGCGGTTTAAAGGGACAATTTAATGCACAAAACCAAATTCGAATCGGGTTGGGGAAAGCACCTAAAACAAGAAGTCGAGATAAAGTAGGAAAGAGAAAATCTTTTGAGCTACATCATGTAGATGAAGTGCAGAATGGCGGCAAGGTTTACGACTTAGATAACTTAAAAGTAACCACACCCAGAAATCATATTGATATTCATAGAGGTATGAAGTGAGTAAAAAATGCATAACGGACTACAACGAAGCCGAGTTCTTGCGCTTTGTGGAAGATATTTTTAAAGAGAATGCATCAGATTCAGATGACGTCCTTGACGAGCTGCTCGATATTTTTGAGGAAATAACCGGGCACCCTGATGGAACTGACTTAATTTACTACCCAGAGAACCCAGGTGAAGATACTCCTGAAGGGATAGTAAAAATAGTGAAAGATTGGCGTGCTAGCCAGGGGCTTCCTTGCTTCAAAAAGTAATGAAAATTGTTATTGAAAAATTCGACAAACAAACTGAATTACTCGTTTCAGAGTTAGCTATTGAAAAAGAACACCTTGATGTCATTGCTCAAGTATTAGGGTTAAAAGAAGATGATATTCAGTTCCTAACAAGCGGGGCTGGCGGCTTTGATATCAGTGGCGCGCAAGCTTTAGACATAGAGAAGCTGATTAATAAATACTTCTATGACCCAGAATATGATTATCAGTTAGGTACTGCTGGCTAAATATGAAAAAACCTCTGCTCCAATGAATTTATCACAAATAGTATTAGACAATAGGCATTTAGATCCTGATTTAACGATTTACATTGATAGTGCATGGAGCCCAGATTCTCGCGTCTTACTTTGCGCAGAGCCAGAAGATGGAAGCTCACCGGAAGGGTATGACTACTTCTTAGAGGTATTTATACTGCAAGAATTATTTGAAAATGTTCCCGAGATCACTGTCGAGCGAGTCATAAAATACGCTCAAGTTGATGCTTAATATCAGGTTAACACTCTCTTGTGACACTTTCAAAGCGGACATTTACTACTGTTGCTGAGATACATAAGGTTCAATAATATGCAGCTTGTAATTAAAGATGCCTTACAAGACTATACCGAGGCGGAATTCTATCGCTTCTTAGAAGAATTTTTTGAAGACACCGACACTAACGATTTAGATGATGAAGCTTATGACTTACATATATCAAATCTATCCGCTCATTTTTCAGAGTTAGTATCTCACCCTGATGGTAATGCTTTGATCTTCCACACTTCCCCAGATAGAGAGGACTCTCCTGACGGTGTTATTTTAGAAATAAAAGAGTGGTACGCTAAGCAAGGACTTCCTTGCTTCAAAGAGTAAAAAGAAAAGGCGTCACAATGACGCCTTTCTCGCTTATCGCGATTGAACTTTTTACAAATTTAACCTGAACTCGGGATAAAAAAATAGAAGTGAACTAAAAGCTGGTTCTGCGATCAGATCTTTCAACCAAGAGAGA
>NZ_JAPHPY010000060.1:0-29250 GCF_026241575.1 Vibrio sp. Sgm 5 | reverse complement strand
AAACCGCTCTTTATTAAGAGAAATTTCTAATTGGATTATCATCAACGAGTGCCCACACAGATTGATAGGTCTATATTTTTAAAGAGCTTGCTTCGTAAGCTTTGCTATCGAAGCGGAGGCGTATTCTAAGGAATTAATTCTTAGTGTCAAACACTTTTTCAAATTAATTTTTAGAAGCTTTTCTTTCGCCTCATTGCCAACCACTTTTGCGTTTCCGCTTTGCCCTGACAACGGAGGCGCATTATAGGGAGATGATTTTTCTTGGCAACCCTTTTTTAGAAAAAAACTTAAAAAAAAGCGTCGAGTGATGAAATTTCACTCAAACGCTTATTTTTAGCACTTAGTTGTTAACTTAACGTAGCAAATAGGCAATCAATATGTGTCAATCCAAGACTCTTCAAAGCTTGTGATATCAAGCTCCAATGACTTCGCTGCTTCTATTTGCTCAATTGCCTCTAATTCTTTATTTACACTGCTCATCGTCAATGTGTTGTTGTCTAACTCAAACACCTGACTTTGAGTCGTATAGTAGAACTTAAGTATCGTCAGCGCTTTTACATCGTGCTCAGCAGAAGCGGCTTTAATGCTTTTCAGTTTGCGAAAGATCTTGTTGTGCAGCTGCTTGAGTTTCCAGACATACAACACTTCTTCCATATAAGGGCGTGTTTTGAATTGGTTCAGCAAAGACAGTGAAGTGACTAAGGCAAGCACAACACCAATTAAGTTCCAGTGAAAGTTCCCCGTCGACTGTTCAGGTACTACATCTGTATTACCAAACAAAACGATCAATAGCGTACTAAAAGCAAGAGAAGAGATAGCAAGCAAGGCAACAAAGCCACCAATCACTAGGTTGACCTTCTTTCTATAGACTTGTTTGTTTATTTTTTTGATTTCCATATACCGCTCCTAACAGGTTGCCTCTATTCTAACCAGCACACTCCGCACGACAATCGAAGCTTTGTAAGTAAGTTCACATTTGCTATTAAACTCGCATCCATTCCCTGCTTGGGTATATACTTCCGCGCATTCACTCTTCCTATATAGAGGCTAAATTCATGCGCTCTTTTGTTTTACGAGCTCGCGCGGCGCCAACCACCAGCAAAGCACTGTTAGAAGGTGTTGGTAATGAAGCGCATACAGAGATTCTTGCTCATACCATGATGAACACTATGTTCGTTGCTCAATCACACCGTGAAGATGTGGTTGTTCACTTGGTTTTAGAAAGCACAAAAGACTTCTCGCGCACCATTACTATTCGCTCCAACGACATCACCAACATTGGCGGCTTCCATGAGTCAACCTTGATTGCAGCAGTGGCTCGCGCTTTGGATGCTTCGGTTGGTATGGGTAAAGAGCAGCTTCGTGAAGTCGAACCTGGTATCACCGTTCGTACCGTCAGTTTTGAACGCCTAGTGCAAGAGCTGGCAGAAGATCACCAACTATATATGTTGGATAAAAAAGGCGAATTTGTTCGTGATGCAGAAATCGGTGGAAACCCATGTTTCTTGCTAACTGACCATATTCCGATGCCGAAGAAGTCTTTTAACAGCTTGAAGCGCCTTGGCACAGAGAAGATCAGCTTAGGTCCTAAGATGCTGTTCGCTTCTCAGTGTGTGGTATTGATCCACAATGAGTTGGACATTCGCGAATTTTAATTCTCACGAGTTAATCACTCCATAAAAAAAGAGGACTCCATGAGTCCTCTTTTTGTTTCTATAGTAATGCTAAGTTTACTTACCACCAATGCTCAAGCGTGCAAAGCGAACGTCTGGCGAGAAGAAAGTGCGGCTATCGTTAATTAACTGAGTATCACCCACAGCCTCAACTTCTTGCAGCATCTTGTAGAAGTTACCTGCTACTGTAATACCACGCACTGGTTGAATGCGCTCACCATCACGGCACAAGAAGCCACTCGCACCAAATGAGAAATCACCACTCACTGCATCCGCACCAGAATGGACACCTTGGAGTTCGACTAACTCTAGGTACTCACCCGCTTTTACTTCTGACGCACTGCTGTGACCTGTCGCAATCACTTTGTGATTCGCTGATACGTCTAGGCTCGATTTTGCACCGCGAGCGGCACTTGCTGTCGAGACTGCGCCCAAGTAACTTGCGGTCTGGCTGTTGTGTAGCAAGGTTTTCAACTCACCATTAGCAATCATCACATTGTCTTGAGTAGCAAAGCCTTCACTATCAAAACTCGCGATTGCCATACCATTTGGCATGTAAGCCGTATCAGTAAAGGTAATCAAATCACTCGCAACACGTTGACCAAGCTTGTCACCCAGTGGCGTAATGCCTTTCATCGCGCTTACGCCAGAGAAAGCACTGCCGAAAGCACCGAATAAACTTGCTAGCGCATTAATGTGGAAAATAGCAGGGTAGTTACCTGTCGCAACCGGAGCACCTTCCAGAAGATCACGAGCAAGGTTGTAGCCACCTTCGATACAGTAAGCTGGATTCAACTCATCAAAACGGCGACCAAGTGACATTCTACCCGCCATTGACTGTTTGCCGTCTTTTTCAAACAAGGTATACGCGTAACAAGTGAACGAGCGCTCGAAGTGTTGACACAATGTGCCTTGAGTATTGGCAATAATTAATTGCGTTTCGCCATCGCTGTAACCATTGTAAGGCGCGCTAGAAGCGTGAGGTAGCGCTACTACGCCTTGCTCAAGTGCGAGAGACAGTTCAATTTTTTCATCAACAGAAGTTGTATCTTCTTGCGCAATCTCAGCAACATCAGTCGCGATTTGGCTGTTCATGCAACTAATAGTCTGATGTTCATCTTGCTTGGAAAAGCGAGCGCTTTGGAGTGCGTTGGTCAGCATCAAATCTAAGCTTGGTTGCTCTAACGACTCAGAATAGCTTGTTGCAACGCGCGCATCTTTCACAACACGAACACCCAGAACTTGGCTTGAGCTTACTTTGTACTCATCCAGCTTTCCTTGGTTCGCTTTCAGAGAAAAGCTGCTGTTGCGGTTTACAATGACGTCCGCTTCTGCACCTTGGCGTTTTGCTTCTGATAGGACGTAATCAACCGCATTAAGAAGTTGTTGTTCTTGGCTCATTAGTTACCGCCTCCTACCAGAATGTTATCGACTTTCAGCGTTGGCTGACCGACTGTTGTTGGTACTGAACCACTTACTGAACCACACATGCCCGGCGCAAGCGCCATGTCTTTGCCGACCATGCTGATTTCTTTCAACACTTTTGGACCCGTGCTGATCAGCGTTGCTGTTTTCAGAGGTTTGGTGATTTTGCCATTTTCAATGAGATAAGCTTCACGAACAGCAAAGTTAAACTCACCCGTACCCGGTTGAACCGAGCCACCGCCCATCTTCTTCGCATAGATACCACGTTCGATGCCTGCCAGCATGTCATCAAGTGAATGCTCGCCTTCTTCGATAAAGGTGTTACGCATGCGTGAGGTTGGTGCGAACTTATAGTTTTGGCGACGACCAGACCCTGTTGGCTCATAACCTGTCTTCATGCCACCCATTTTATCGACCATAAAGCTGGTTAGCTTACCGTCTTTGATCAATTGAGTGCGCTGAGTCTTCATGCCTTCGTCATCAACATGAATCGAGCCCCATTCGTTGGTCATGGTGCCATCATCGACTGCATTCACTGCGGTGTGAGCAACCATTTCGCCCATCTTGTCGTGGAATACTGACGCTTTCTTCGCAACCGAAGTGGTTTCTAGCAAGTGGCCACAAGCTTCGTGGAAGATTACGCCACCAAAGCCGTTACCAATTACCACTGGCATTTCACCCGATGGACAAGCATCTGCGCCAAGTTTTACCAACGCTTGTTGCGCGATAGTTTGACCTAGCTCTTTCGCATCAAGCTGTTCACTGAACTCCCAACCAGCAAGAGCACCAGGACCTTCCATACCAGAAGACTGCTCATTACCTTTTTGAGCGACAGTATTACCAGCAACTCGTATGTAGTGACGGGTATCGTCAACGTGCAGACCTTCTGAATTGAAGATAGACACTTGTTGTTCACGCTGAAGCACACTGCCAATGAACTGGCTGATATGTTCACTCTCAGCACGTGCTGCTTGGTCAACTTGCAATAGGAAAGCAATTTTAGAATCTAGGTTAGCGTCTTTGCCAAGTGGCATACGACAACCATGTTGAATTGGGTAGCGGTTCAGATTGAGAGAACCTGCTGACGCGATTTGCTCACGCTTGTCTTTTGCTGCAAGCAGTGAGGTTACGCGTTTAAGTTCGGCTTCATCGGTGCTGTTGGTGTAACCGTAAAGCACTTTATGACCGAAGAAGAGACGAATACCGATACCAAAATCGATACCCGAGTTCACCTTATCTACCTCGCCAGATGCGATCTGGACAGTGTTGGTTTGATGGTGTTCAACGAATAGCTCAGCGAAATCAGCCCCTAAAAAGAGGGCATGATCGATCACCGCTTTCGCTGTTACAGAATTAAGCATGAAATCTCCTTGCTCGTTGATCGTCCTAGCCTTCCCCACCTTTGAGTTAGACTCTGTTTATTAAAGTCATGACCTAAATCGAATGACTCAAAGACATATTGGCAACGCGTTAAATATTAACACTTTTTTAACCTTGTTTTGTGCTAATCCTTGCTAAATCAAAGAACGATTCGTTACGTATTATGTCGATATCTCACTATTAGATAGTGTCTTGAACTACTACTTTCAATGCAGCACGTCATTTACTCTGAATTCTGTTCTCTCATTACCGCTATCAAGTCTCATATTTAAACGATTACTATCCCTTTACAGGAAAAAACACGTGCACCGTAACTGAGTGAACTGCTATTATCTTGGCGAAATAGTCGGGGGGCCCATGCATTGAATGCGTCGGCTGAGATCGAAATCGAGACCCGTTGAACCTGATTCAGTTAGCACTGACGTAGGGAACTATCATCACTTTGCCACTAGCCTGCTTGAGTCTCTATTAGTACAGCTAGTCTCAACGGATCCGATCACCGATCTTCCCTTGCGATGGCCAAGTCAGTTCCTGTACGTCTGTAATAGGAGCGACCATGGCGCAGCAGTCAAACCAAGAAAAACCATCAACACAGCCAAAAGCAGCAACTTCAATAGACACACCGATTGTGTTGACGATTGCAGGTTCTGATAGCGGTGGCGGCGCAGGCATTCAAGCCGACATCAAAGCGATGTCCGCAACTGGCAGTTATGCTTGTTCGGTAATCACGGCGATTACTTCGCAAAATACCCAAGGCGTTTCTGCGATTTTCCCAATTCCTCTCGACCACGTAGAGAGCCAACTCGATGCGGTATTTACCGACCTCAACATCGTTGCAGTCAAAGTGGGCATGTTGGCCGATTCCAACATCATTAAGGTCGTTGCCAACAAAATTAAACAATTCCAGCCAAAACACCTCGTGATTGACCCTGTAATGGTGGCCACCAGCGGCGATCTATTACTGGAACAGTCGGCAATCAGCACTTTAAAAGAAGAATTGATTCCGCTCGCAGACATCATTACTCCTAACCTACCAGAAGGCGCCGCATTGACGGGTAAGCCAGTGCCTCAGTCGGAATCTGAAATGAACGATATGATTGCTGATTTACGCGCACTCGGTGCAAAAGCGGTGCTGTTAAAAGGCGGCCACTTGGAAAAAGACGAAAACAGCAACGATCTGCTGATCATGCAAGACAGCGCCGAGTTAATCAGCGCTAAACGCTTTCCAACCAAAAACACCCATGGCACAGGCTGCACGCTGTCTTCTGCTATCGCGTCTTATCTTGGACAAGGCAACAATCTGCACAAAGCGGTGCACCTTGGTAAGCAGTACATCAGCCAAGCTATCGCGCACGCTGACGAATTGGATGTCGGTAAAGGTCATGGTCCTGTGAACCATTTTTTTGCAGGTCACACGCATGTGCGCTAATGCACTCGGCATTCAACTTACCGAAGCAAGTCTGCAATATAAAGACAGCCAAACGCCAACATTAGCAGGGTTGAGTATGACCATCCCTGCCAATCAATGGACTGTGTTACTTGGCCGTAGTGGTTGCGGAAAAACGACGATCCTTCGTTATCTAGCGGGCTTGTTAGACGACAAAGTCGAATGGCATGGTGAATTAACCACCACGGATGGCATCGCCCTACACGAACGTATTGCCTACATGGCACAACAAGACTTGTTGCTACCATGGCTAAATGTGTTAGACAACGTCTGTCTCAGTTCTCGATTTTCTCAAGACCAAGCACCAGAACAAGATAAACAACGTGCACTGACTTTACTCAACCAAGTGGGACTCGCCGATTACGCGGATGCTAAGCCAACTCAGCTCTCTGGCGGCATGAGACAGCGTGTTGCCCTTGCTCGCACTCTGATGCAAGACAAACCTCTAGTTCTGATGGATGAGCCTTTCTCTGCACTGGACGCGGTTACTCGCCATAAGTTGCAAACCTTGTCTGCCGAATTATTGAAAGATAAGACCGTTGTTCTGATTACCCACGACCCACAAGAAGCGGTGCGATTAGCTCACCAACTCTATGTGTTGCAAGGCACACCTGCTCAAGCTCAGCACTTGGTCGTTCCGGACTCCAAGCCTCCAAGAGTTCTCGATGGAGAGTGCGCAGTGCTACAACAAGCGATTTTGGATCAACTGGAGAAAGACTATGAGTGATATGACTCAGTACAACTCCGTTTCGGCACGCATTAGTAAAAAAGAACGCGTGACCCATCCGGCTCTGCGCTTGGTCATTAGCACAGCGGTGATCTTGGGATTGTGGCAGTTGGTCGTGGTGGTATTCGACATGCCAAGCTTCATCTTACCTTCACCAATTGAAGTGCTGGATAGATTGGTCACTCGTTACGATGTCCTGCTCAAACATACTTGGGTTACCGCGCAAGAGATTTTACTTGGCTTGGCGCTTGGATTATCAATGGGTTTGCTGTTCGCATTGCAAATGCTGATGTTCGAGCCGCTGAAGCGTTGGTTACTGCCAATTCTGATTGCTAGCCAAGCGATCCCTGTATTCGCTATCGCGCCAGTGCTTATGCTTTGGCTGGGTTACGGCATTGCATCGAAAGTCGTCATGGCGGCAATCATCATCTTTTTCCCCGTCACGACATGTTGCTACGACGGTTTGCGCAATACACCAACAGGTTACCTCGACCTTGCCAAGACCATGGGCGCGTCTAAATGGCAGTTACTTCGTCATATTCAATTGCCAGCCGCACTACCAACGTTAGCTTCAGGTATTCGTGTTGCCGTCGTTATTGCGCCAATTGGAGCAGTGGTCGGTGAGTGGGTAGGTTCAAGTGAAGGCTTGGGTTATCTGATGCTCCAAGCTAACGCTCGCATGATCATTGATGAGATGTTTGCGGCGCTGTTTATCCTCGCCGTGCTGTCTATCGCACTCTACTTCATCACCGATAAATTATTGAAAAAAGCCATCCCTTGGGAAAGCAAGTAATTGCCGAAAATAACCAAAGGAAACTGGGAAAGAAAAGGAACAACCCCGTGAATAAAAACAAACTTATGAGTGCTGCTGCTCTACTCGCTTCAGTGGCATCAACCAACGTGCTTGCCGCTGAAAAAGAGATGACACTGATGTTGGATTGGTTCGTCAATCCAAACCATGGTCCTATCGTGATTGCCAAAGAGCGTGGTTACTTCAAAGAGCAAGGTTTGAAGGTCAATATTCAAGAGCCCGCAGATCCAAGCACACCACCTAAGTTGGTCGCGGCAGGTAAAGTCGACATGGCGATTTCTTACCAACCAAGCCTGACCATCGATGTCGCGGCTGGTTTGCCACTAATCCGCTCTGCGACTTTGATTGCTACGCCACTCAACACGCTGATGGTGTTGGACAACGGTAAAAATGAAAACCTTGGCGACTTGAAAGGCAAGAAGATCGGTATTGCGATCGCCGGCAACGAAGAAGCGACTATCGGCACCATGCTAGCTCAAGAGAACGTGAAGTTTTCTGACGTACAAATCATCAACGTAGGTTGGGCGCTGTCTTCGTCTCTTGCGTCTGGCAAGGTGGATGCGATTTGGGGCGGTCTACGTAACTTCGAAACCAACCAACTGGCACTAGAAGGTTATAAAGCTAAGGCCTTTTTCCCTGAAGAACACGGAGTACCAGCGTATGACGAGTTGGTCTTCGTAGCCAATGCAAAAACCTACGACAAAGAAGCCATCAAGGCATTCAACAAAGCGCTAGAGCAAGCAACCACTTACATCGTTAACCATCCAAAAGAGTCGTGGAAAGAGTTCGTGGCTTATTCACCAGACACCCTCAACAACGAGCTTAACCAACGCGCTTGGAACGACACGCTAACTCGTTTCGCTCTTCGTCCATCCGCTGTAGATCTGAAACGCTACGATGACTATGCGCAGTTCATGTATTCACAAAAAATCATCGAAACACTGCCAAAAGCGAAAGATTACGTACCGAGCTTTGACTAATGCTACTGACCTTAGGATATAAGCCTAGGGTCCTTTGATAACGAGATACCCATAATGAAATACCAAGATTTGATCGACGCTTGCCGCCAAGATTGGCAAGAATACACTGAGCATGCTTTCGTACAGCAATTGGCGCAAGGCACTCTGGCTCAGCCTTGTTTTCTGCATTACCTAAAGCAGGATTTTCTTTTCCTAAAACAGTACGCACGAGCTTACGCATTAGCGATCTACAAAGCGCGTACTTTGGATGACATGCGCCGTGCCCTACCAAGCGTACATGCATTGCTCGATTCTGAAATCGCCCATCACGTGACTTACTGTGAGCAATGGGGACTGACAGAATCCGACTTAGAAAACGAGCCAGAAGATTTCGGCACTGTGGCTTACACCCGCTACGTATTGGATGCTGGCATGACGGGCGATCTTGTTGATCTTTACGCAGCACTGGCGCCATGCTCTATCGGTTATGCCGTAATCGGTAAGATGCTGATTGAAGATGAGAACACGATAATCGAAGGCAATCCATACGCAAGTTGGATCAACCTCTACGGTGGTGAAGAGTTCCAATCTGGTGTCGCAAAAGGTGCAGAACACTTTAATCAGTTATTGGCGGAAATCGATATCAATAGCCAGCGAGGTCAAAACCTGATTCAGGTATTCAAAACTGCAACGCGTATGGAAGTGGCATTCTGGCAACAAGGCCTGAACGCTCAGCAAGATTAATCGGAGAGTCTCATGTTAATTGAACAAATCACCCAAGCATTAACCGCAGTGCGCCAGCAAAAGCCGTTAGTCGTCAACATCACTAACTACGTGGTGATGAACAACACGGCAAACGCGCTATTGGCTATCGGCGCTTCTCCAATCATGGCGCACTCCAAGCAGGAAATGGCAGAGATGATGTCGTTCGCGGGCGCACTGGTTATCAACATCGGTACCTTAGACAGCGTTTGGACACCGCGCATGAGCTATGCCGTAGAGCAAGCCAATGCCAATGGTAAAATCGTTGTACTCGACCCTGTCGGTTGCGGAGCAAGCTCACTACGTACAGAGACATCACGTGAGATCGCACGCCTTGCAGACAAGCTGATCATTCGTGGTAACGCTTCAGAAATCATTGCTCTTGCTGGCGAGCAAGCACAAAGCAAAGGCGTCGATGCGTTAGACAGCAGCGACGCAGCACTTGGCGCAGCAAACTTCTTAGTCTCAGAGTATGGTACAAGCGTGGTAATTTCTGGCGAGACTGATTACATCGTCACGAAAGGGCAAACCGTGCAACTGAACAATGGTCACGAGATGATGCCATACGTAACAGGAATGGGCTGTACGCTCACGGCACTAACGGGCGCTTTTGCTGCCGTTGGTGATGACACTGGTCTCGTAGCAGCAGCGGTACTAGGTGTTGTTGGCGAGATTGCAGCGGAACAAGCTCGTGGTCCAGGTAGCCTGCAAATGAACCTGTTGGATGAGCTTTACCAGTTGGATGAAGAAACATTGGCGAAGCGCCTCAAACTGCACGTGCAATAAGCTTTTATCTCTTTTAACACTAGCCTCTCAATCCTCTTTCAATGAGAGGCTTAAAGGAAACCCAATGAACGCCTATCGTTTATATTTGGTCACCGATGACCAACAGGATTTAGCCACACTAAAACGTGTTGTGAGAAAAGCCGTGGAAGGTGGCGTGACCATGGTACAAGTCCGCGAAAAACACGGCGACGTACGTGCGTTTATCGAACGTGCTCAAGCTGTCAAAGACATCCTTAAAGATACCGATGTGCCTTTGATCATCAATGACCGCGTTGACGTCGCACTGGCTGTCGATGCTGACGGGGTTCACCTCGGGCAATCAGACATGCCCGCAACCATCGCTCGTGAGTTGATTGGACCAAACAAAATCCTCGGCTTATCTATCGAAAATGAAGAACAGCTTGCAGAAGCCGACTCTCTTCCGATTGATTACATCGGTTTGAGCGCAATCTTCGCGACGCCGACCAAAACCAAAACCAAAAAACATTGGGGTATTGATGGTTTGAAGATGGCGTTAGAAACCACTTCACTGCCGATTGTTGCCATTGGCGGCATTAACGAAAATAACATTCCGCAGCTCTGCGCCACTGGTGTTCACGGCTTGGCTTTGGTTTCAGCAATTTGCCACGCAGAAGATCCCAAAGCGGCATCGGAATATTTATTAGGGTTGATGAGCTAACCTTGCTCACGCCTGAACAAAGCGCTTATGGATGAGCACTTTGATCTCGTATTTCGCTACTCTAAAAGACCGATTGAAAACCAAAGAAGAAGTAGACTCTTCTATTGCACCAAGACATTCATCACACTAATCATTCTGACAGAATCTCACACTTTCCCTATTCTGCACCAGAACGCCAAAACCTTGCTCCCTAAAGGAAATACTTTCCTTCACCTCCAGAGTCATACTGCGCCAAACAAGATAATAAAAGGCAATAACGATGAAAACCTCTGGAAAAAAACTCTTAGTCTTTGCGCTGCCTACCCTACTCATTAGCGGTTGTGGATCAGATTCGGAACAAATCACCATACCAACATTGGAAACCAAAACGCTCAATCTTCTCAAGGTCGATGGGCTAACCTTTAAGGATCATAATAAGAATGGCGAATTAGACGCTTATGAGGATTGGCGACTGAGCCCAAAACAACGCGCAGAGAATCTTACTCAACAAATGAGCAACGCCGAAAAGGCAGGCTTGATGATGCACGGAACATTCGTACTCAGCAGCGATAGCTCAAGACTCGTTTTTAAAGGCGATGGCATAACCAACACCACATTAATTCAAGAACGTTTCCTCAATACCTTTATAACTCGCCAAGAAGGCGATGCCACTCTGATGGCAGAAGATAATAATCATGCTCAAGAATTGGCGGAGCACACTCGCTTAGGGATTCCTGTTTCTATTTCAACCGACCCACGCAACCACTTTAATGCCGCATTAGGAACTTCAGTCTCTTCTGGCGATTTTTCACAATGGTCGGAAACACTCGGCCTAGCCGCGATCGGCGATGCTGAGTTCACGAAAACCTTCGCCGATGTCATTCGTCAAGAATACCTAGCCGTCGGCATCAACCAAGCACTCCACCCAACCGCTGACCTCGCTACTGAACCAAGATGGGGGCGAGTGAACAGTACATTTGGTGAAAACGCCGAGTTGTCACGAGAAATGACTAAAGCCTATGTCCAAGGTTTACAACACAACAATACCGAGCTGACGAAAGATGGAGTCTGGGCGGTCGTAAAACATTTTGCAGGTGGTGGTCCGCAAGAAAATGGCGCGGATGCACACTACTTCGCTGGCCGCTATCAGGTTTATCCGGGCAACAACTTTGACTACCACCGCATTCCATTTAAAGGCGCTTTTGAAGCTGGCGTTGCGGGCGTGATGCCTTATTACGGAATTCCTTATGAACAACTGCCGGAAAGTGAAGGTAATGTTGGCTTTGGTTACAGCAAATACATCATGACCGATATTCTTCGAGGCGAAGAAAACTTCGATGGCGTGTTGCTATCAGATTGGTTAGTCGCTAACGATTGTGTCGATACATGTCGAACTGGGATCATCACACATGAAGATGCAGAGAAGAATCCGTTCACTTACTTAGGTATGCCTTGGGGTAAAGAAGACGAAGATTCAACAGAGCGTTTCGCTGCTTCTGTCGATGCGGGTATTGACCAATTTGGGGGTATCGATGACCCTGCTTTATTGCTTGCGAATATTGAGAGCGGGCGTCTGACCCAAGAGCGCATCGACTTATCGGTAAATCGAATCCTGACGAATAAGTTCAAACAAGGTTTGTTTGAAGACCCATTTGTTGATGTCGCCAAGGTCAATGATGTGGTCGGTAAAACAGAGTTCCAAGAGCTGGGTATTGAATCTCAAGGACGCTCCGTTACCTTGTTGAAAAACGACAACAACGCATTGCCTTTATCAGTAGAGGAGTTAGGTAAAGTGTATGTCTACGCCAACTATGGCGGTACAGAGCAACCAAGCATTGTCGACAACGCACAACAATATGGCTTAAACGTCGCAGAAAACATGGCAGATGCTGACACCATCATTATTCGTACGCAAACCCCCGCCACTCTCGCCACGGCATGGTTCCCATTTGGGGTCGCTATGCCGTCTGGCGAGCTTGGTTTTGTAGCACAGGAAGACTTCCAATTACGTCCTTACGAAACGCAACCTGACCGTGAACCGGGAGAATCTGCACAACTTTGTTATGAGGGTTTGACCGACAACCTAGGAGCTTGTATTTACAATAGTGGCAATGTCTATAGTGTCATTAATCAGGCTATCAACTCAGGTAAGCGAGTAATTTTTGATGTATTCATGATTCGTCCAGCAGCCCTAGGTAATATCAACGATCAGTTGCCAATCATTCTGGCGAACTTCGGTACATCGGACGCTGTCTTTTTTGATGTCATCACCGGTAAAGTGAAACCAGAGGGTAAGTTACCTTTCGGCCTTCCAAAATCGACCGATGAGGTGGTTGCCAAAGGTAAAGAAGATGTTCCTTCTTATGAAGAAGATCCGTCAATCACGCTATACCCATTTGGATATGGTCTTAGCTACTAACTTTCGTTGCTACACTAACGTCATGAATAGGTAGCAACGCAATAAACACAGCATGGCTTGCGATCAAATTACGCGCCAAGCCATGCTGCATTGAACTGTATGAAATATATCCACCATCATGTTTACACTCGGCTCTACACTTATCTCGCGCAACACAAACATATTGAAGGGATAAGTGATGAATTATCCAAATTAAATCATCGCTTGGATAAGGTTCAGCACGTCTCAGAGAAGCACTTTCAAGAGCTGTGTTATATTGTCGCGAAATATGAAATTCCTCTTCCCGCTCATGATATTTCAATCTCTGAACTATTGAGCACTTATCCAGAATTTGCCTATGTACTAAATGCACCAAATGCGACAGAAGCCATTCACCGTCACGTTCAGTTCAAGCCGATTATGGGCTCACGTGATCGGTTGTATTATCGGATAGCACCGCAAGGTGATGTTGTTGTCCATTACGTACAGGATGATGGTGTCGTCGATATTTATGGCCCTATTCTTAATCTATGCTTTGTTGCTAAAGCACTAACGGCATTGGCGATTCCCGCCGAGTCCATGCAAATTCAATCCAACAAGTTCATCGCTAATATCAAAGACTTTGAACAAACGAGTGGTATCTCTATCTACACCGGCCCACAAAACTTACTCATATTGAAAGCTCCCTTTGCTCAGCGCCAACTCAATACCAACAACCCCTTGATAGATCAGCACCTCAAACGTCAACTACAACACTCTCTTTCTCAATTGGAGCTGTTGAATGATTTAAGCACCACAGAACTCGTGATGCTGACATTGGAGCGCCTGTATCATCATGATTCTCTGGTCCGTGCATCGAACAAGCTACTCAATCTAATGGGTTACTCTCGTTGGACGCTTGCCCGCAAACTCAAACAAGAAGGGCAAACTTTTGATGAATTGCTAAACCAATTCAAACAAAAGAAGTGTTACGAGGTCTTGTCCTACACCTCCATTCCTCTTGTTACTTTGTCTGAGCGGTTAGGCTTTCAATCTCAATCCTCTCTCAATCGTTTCACGATGCGCAACTTCGGCCTCTCCCCAATGGAGATCAGAAGTAAAATAAACAAGACCGAATTGACAGAGCGTTGATAAGTTTTTCACATCGATTGTCGTAAGATAGCCGCCTATTTTCGACTGCTGTATGACTTTTCATGAAAACTAAAAAATACGGTTTGATGATGCTCGCCTTGTTCATTCTTGGCATCATCCCACTTTCGCTGTTTGCCTCGTATCACGATCTTACTTCTCACGTTTCTGACGGCACTGGCATTCTCTTTACTCTGCTAACCGATTCTGCGGGCAGTAAAGGCTTTTTGATCACTCTCACGCTGTTGGTGTTGTCGCTTTACCGCTACAAACCTAGCCAGTCTGATTGGATGCAAAAACTCTCCATGCTGGGATTGTTACTGGTGATTGGCTTTGCCAGCAAAACAGGCTTGAAGCTTGTGACAGAAAGCCCGCGTCCCTACACAGAACTGCTTGCCGCAGAGCAATTGATTGAGCACCCAGAAGCATTTTATCAACTAGAAACCGCTCAGCAAGCGAGTGTGATTGGTGAGATCTCCGAAAAAGTCAGTGAATGGCGCACTCGTCACTGGCAAGGTGAAAAAGACTATTCCTTCCCATCTGGTCATACGATTTTCGTTTCTATCTGTTTAGCCTTCTTTGGTGGGTTATTTTTGCAGAACAAGTGCTACTTCTCTGCTGCTACCCTATGGGTTTGGGCAATGGGCGTGGCGTACAGTCGCTTGTGGCTCGGCATGCACCGGATTGAGGATTTGATTGGTTCAGTGGTTTTTGTCTCCGTCGTGTTTACTTTGCTGCCTGCATTTCAAGTTACTAAAAAAGCGCCTTTCGTTGCCTTAACGACCAAGTAAAGATCTGAAAAATAGATAAAAGAGAAGCCAGCAAGTTGCTGGCTTCTTTAGTTTTGTATCTTAGGTTCTAGACCATGCTTAACCGTTCTTAGGCGGTGTGAATGCGGTTAGTTCTAGCACTGGACCTTCGTACTTCTCGATACGAACCAATGCAGAGTTAGCCGCACAACCGTTCGCAAGGCGAGAGGTTGGAATATCGAGCGTTAGAACGTTACAACCACCGTTTTTACAGATGCCTGTTTTCGGGTCTAGATCTGGCCAACCACCTTCGTGGATACACACAGAGCCTTGCTTGATGCCATCAGTCACCAATGCACCAACCAGAACTTGACCACGGCCATTGAAAGCGCGAACAAGATCGCCAGTCTTAATGCCACGCGCTTTTGCATCTTCAGGGTGGATAGAGATCGGTTCGCGGTCCGCAATTGCGTACTCTTCACGAATCTTCGCGTAGTTGAACTGGCTGTGCAGACGGTGTGCTGCGTGTGCTGTCATCAGCTGAAGTTCACCATCAGTGGCGTTACCCGTGTACTCTGTTGGCTCTAACCATGTTGGGTGTGGAGGGCAATCCTCTAACTGGTAACCTTCGATAGTGCGAGAGAAGATCTCAAACTTACCACTTGGTGTGCCTAGTGGGTTCATGATTGGGTTTTCACGGAATTCAGCGTAACGAACGAACTGTGCGTTTTTCTCGTTCCACTTCATCTCGATCAACTGGTTATCTTCCCAGAACTTGCTGAAGTTTGGCATTGCGATGCGTTGGCCACGACCGCCTTGTTGCGCCGCTTTGTAGAAGCCGTACAACCATTCCATTTCAGTCTTGCCTTCGGTGTAAACATCACGACCACCCGGAGCTAGAAGTTCTGACATATCCGCAAACACATCAAAGTCGTTACGCGCCTCGCCCTGAGGCTCAACCACTTGCTTCATTGGCACTAGGTGTTGGTTACTGTAGTCACCTGTCATGGTCATATCGTTACGCTCGAACGATGTGGTGATAGGTAGAACAATATCCGCGTGCTTCGCTGCCGCTGTCCAGTATGGTTCAGAGATAACGATAAGCTCTGGTTTTTGCCACGCTTTGATCAGACGGTTAGTGTCTTGGTGGTGAGTAAAGTTCGCACCGCCTGCCCACCAAATCATCTTGATCTCAGGGAACGTTAAGTCATGACCATTGTGGTGGTAGCTCATGCCTGGATTTTCTAGTGCTTCAACAATACGTGCCACTGGGAACGCGTTAACAGAACCAGAAACGGCCCAGTCGTTACCTGCAGAAGAACCGCCGCCTAGAGAAGCAGAAATAGCAGGAAGTACACCCGCATCACGTGAAGGGTTACCTCCGTTTGAGTAGTGGTAAGAGAAGCCAAAACCACCACCCGGTAGACCAACTTGGCCCAGCATGGTAGCTAGCGTTACCAGCATCCAGTGACGTTGCTCACCGTATTGCTGACGCTGCATACCCCAGCCCGCCATTAGCATTGTGCGGTTTTTGCTGAAGATATCTGCAAGCAGCTCAAGTTGCTTAACTGGCACGCCACAGATCTTAGATGCCCACTCAGCAGACTTCTCAACGCCATCTTCTTTACCCATTAGGTAAGCTTCGAATACGTCGTAACCTGTGGTGTATTTTGCTAGGAATTCTTTGTCGTGCTTACCTTGTTTCACAAGCGTATGCGCGATACCCATCATCATCGCCACGTCCGTCATAGGGTGCGGAGCAATCCACTGTGCGTTGTCACCGAAGAACTCGATAGTTTCTGAACGCATTGGGTCGATAGCGATAACCGTCTTACCTGACTTCTTAAGCTGATGGAAGAACTCAAGGCCCGCACAGTCTGTTGAGCTCCAAGCGATTTTCAGCGTGTTGATTGGGTTAAGGCCCCAAAGCACCACAACGTCACTGTGCTCAAGAACCACTGGGTAAGTGGTTTGCTGTTCGTAAACTTCAATAGAGCCTACCACGTGCGGCATGATCACCTGCGCAGCACCCGTAGAGTAATCACCAAGGTGACCTGAGTAACCGCCCGCCATGCTCATGTAACGCTGTAGAAGCGTTTGTGCTTTGTGCAACACACCACTTGAACGCCAACCGTAAGAACCAGCAAACACCGATTCAGCACCGTGCTCTTTACGAATGCGCATGTGTTGTTCGTGAATCAGTTTGTAAACTTCATCCCAAGACACGCGAACGAATTCATCACTACCACGCACGCCTTCTGGCGCAGATGGGTTTGCCAAGTAGCCTTTACGTACCATTGGGTACTTAACACGAGCTTTAGTATGAACTTGGTCAGGGCCCGTAGTTTGAAGGCTGTTTGGTACCGTCTGTGGCAATGCGTTCGTGGTTGAAATCAGCTTACCGTCTTTTACTTCACACAGCATTGGGCCCATACGACCCGCTGTAAGTACACCTGAACCACGCTTATCAGACGCAAGCGCGCTCATTGGCGTCAATGAAGTGAAAGCCAGAGCACCAGCAGTAAGACCAGTGCCTTTTAGAAATCCGCGACGAGTTAAATTAGTCATAATCTTATCCTTTTCTCTATTAGTGACCAACCACATCTTTCGCGTGGTGCTGGAAGAACTTAGTCAAAATTTCTAGGTTTTCTGCTGAAATATCAGTGCGATCACCCATACTCTTCGCTACAGGACCCCATGCGTTCACAGTAAAGTGATTTGAAGGAATTTTCGCGTGACAAGTTGCACAGTAAACGTTGTCCAACTCTTCTGCGTATGACCAAACCGGCTCTAGCGTATCAACCACTGGAGAATCGATCATTGCCGTTAGAGAAACAGGACGCCACTCGTTGCCGTATACGTCTGCTTTGAACTCGCCAGCTTCAACTGCTTGTTGGCCTTGTTCAGATAGTGTTGCAACAATCGCGCGTTGACCTTCACCCATGTAAAGCACTTGCTCAGCGCCTTTCATTTGGAATGCATTGATCTTAACGGTGCGGTTGTCACCTTCCGCTTTCACAACGTTCAGTTTGGTTGTTGGGTTCACTGTACCAAAATCACCCATGCTGATAGATGTCACTGGGTAAACCACTTTCGCATCGGCTGCTGTTTTGGTTGTGAAGCTCATCAGTGTTTCAAACGCTTTGCTATCCAGTTCCGCTTCTGGAGCGAAGTGCGCTACACCTTTGTGACAGTCGATACACGTTTGGTCATTCGCTTTGCCGTATGCGTGCATCTTCGCCGCATCACGTGATTGCTCGAACTCTTCCATTGCATCGAAGTCGTGACAAGAACGACAGGTTGCCGAATCGTTTTCACGGAACTGCTCCCAAACCATCTCAGCAAGTTCAGTACGGTGTGCTTCGTACTTCTCTGGCGTGTCAATCTTACCTGTTACAAACTCATGGTAGATGTCTTTTGAAGCGCGGATCTTAGTGACCAAGTAATCCATTGGCTCTTTCGGAATGTGGCAGTCCGAACATTCTGCGCGAATACCTTTGGCGTTACTGAAGTGCACTGAGCCTTGATACTCTTTGTAAGGGATTTCCATAGAGTGACAAGAGAGACAGAACTCAGTGTCCGATGTGTAATGCATCACTGCTGCGGTGCCACCTAAAGTTAGCCAGCCCACACCAATACCCACTGCCACCATTGCGGCGATATAACGTTTTTTAATTGACATAATTAGAAATAAATACTCACAAATTCACATGCTTTGTCGCATATTTACCTCTTTAGTAGTATCTGGTAATTGATCTGAGTCATACGTACACCCTAGGTGGTGACTTATTTTTCGTTATTGAGAGACTCCTTGACATATTCCATTTTTCTGAAAAATCTTTCTTGACCGAACCTATTCGCCATAACGATAGATGTTGTTTATCAAAGCACTTTTGATATGTTTGTGTGAGATATGAAAACTCGATCACATGGAGGCGATTCAAACGTGTTATCTCTACCCATTTCTACCCCAAGAACTGAGCTTAAACCGCTAACAAAAAGTGATTGGGATCTGTATCGCCGCTTGAGTAGCGAACCACAAATCATCGCGCTTTGTTTTGACCCACCGACCGAAGACGAAATACGCCAAAAGTTCGAATCGCGGTTACCTGTATGGACACCGCAAAGCGAGCATTGGTTATGTTTGGTGATTTATGAATAACAAAGTGCACGACCAATCGGCATCACAGGCTTTGTATTGCAAGATGGCATTGCTGAAGTCGGGTATTTATTGCTGCCAGAGTTTTATGGCCAACAGTTTGGTACGGAATCTCTTACCGGTGTGATTGAGTGGGCGTTTGAGCAGCACAAAATTTCTCAGTTTTCCGCCACGGTCACTGAGGGCAATATTGGCTCTGAGCGAGTGCTGAAAAAATGTGGTTTCAAACTCACCGAGACCATCCCCGAAGCCTATGAAATAGGCGGGAAAAAGTACGCAGATAAGCTCTATTCATTACAAAAATAATATTCACGACAAACAATAAGGACGTGTTTTGCAGAAAGTAGTCATTATCACAGGCGCAAGCCGAGGCATCGGAGCCGCAACCGCCAAATTACTCGCCAAACAAGGCTATGCCGTATGCGTTAACTATCGCGCACAAGCCGAGGCTGCCGCGCAAGTTGTTCGTGAGATTGAGGAGGTTGGCGGTAAAGCCATCGCCATCAAAGCGGATGTTTCCGATGAGCAGCAGGTACTCTCATTGTTTGAACAAACCGAACAAGCACTCGGGAAGGTCACTCATCTCGTCAACAACGTGGGCATCTTATTAACCCAGTCTCGTCTTGCGGACATGAGCCTTGAGCGATTCCAAACTGTTATGAACGCTAATGTGACGAGCTGTTTTCTTTGTTGCCGAGAAGCCGCAAAGCGATTTGAATCTGGCAATGCGATTGTTAATGTTTCTTCTGCCGCATCCCGCTCTGGTGCGCCATTTGAGTATGTTGATTACGCTGCCTCGAAAGGCGCAATGGACTCGCTCACCAAGGGATTATCGTTAGAGTTGGCGGAGCAAAACATCCGTGTAAACGGTGTTCGTCCCGGCTGCATTTATACCGATATCCATGCCGATGGCGGCGAGCCGAATCGAGTCGACAGGCTCAGTGAAAAAATCCCTCTTAAGCGAGGAGGCACGGTAGACGAAGTGGCCAATGCCATCGCGTGGCTACTCAGTGATGAAGCGTCTTATGTCACAGGTTCGTTTATCGATCTAGCTGGCGGAAATTAAGGAACAGTAATGAAAATCAGATCAGCGACACCCGACGATCTCAATTCGCTCTTTGTATTAAACACGCAAATTAGCGAACTTCACTTTCGTCATGCGCCACACACTTTTGTACCACCTTCTGAAGAAGACAGAACCTTTCTCGCAGATGCGCTGGCCGATGATGCTCGATTGGTGCTCATAGCCGAAGAAGGTCAACAAGCACTTGGCTTTATCACTGCGACCATTACCCAAAATGAAACTATCAGCTTTTTAATCAAAGACCCGATTTGCCGCATTGGCACCATCGTCGTCGATGAAAATCAGAAGTCAAAAGGCGTTGGCCGAGCCTTAATGACGGCCGTTGAGCAGTGGGCACGCGAGTCAGGTGCAACTCAAGTCCGCTTGGAAGTCATGGAGTTTAACCACAATGCGCAGCAGTTTTACGACAAACTGGGCTTTGTTCCCAACTCCCGTCTTATGATGAAATGTTTGTAACGATCACGGCATTTAAGCGAATTTCAGCGTTAAAGCTAACGTGAATCGCATTTATCTTTCGCGCTTTCCTTCCCTTTTCGAAAAGACGATATGATGTACGGATATACCCAAGTGACTTCAAAATGCAGGATTCAGAGCGTTGTCATTGATTCGAGGTCAAGGAAAACAACGCTGTGTAATAGCTAGCTCTTTCCAAGTTGTTTGAAGCAGAGATCGAGTCAATGACACGCTCCCAAAGGGCGAGTTGTCTTGGCTTGTATACTTTGTTGTCGATTCTTGATTTGGGTCCACCAAACCTTTAAATCGCCGCCGCGTCTACAAACCAAGTCATTCTCGCTGAACCAAGCATCTCGAGGTTACTTGGGTATAAAGGAGATTCGAACATGATTTATCTTTTCGATTGGGGAAACACCTTGATGGTCGATTTTCCTCACGCACAAGGAAAAATGTGCGATTGGGAACACGTTGAAACCGTTCCTCAAGCCAAAGAGACTCTGGCTCAACTTACCCAACATCACCAAGTTTATATCGCGACTAGCGCTTCAGATTCCGCGATGGAAGATGTGCAAAAAGCCTTTCAACGAGTCGGACTCGACCAATACCTTTCTGGCTACTTTTGCTTTGCTAACCTTGGGATTGCCAAGAATCAGCCTGATTTTTATCTTACGGTCGCAAAACAATTGGGCGTTGAGCCGAGCCAACTCACCATGGTTGGCGACTTACCAGAAAAAGACATTTACCCAGCAATGGACGCAGGGTTAAACGTCGTTTGGTTCAATCCTCAAGACTTCCCAGCGCCAAACAAACCCATCCCAAATCAAATACGTTGTTTGTCCAAGTTGATAAGCACCTAACCGACATACGCACAAATACACTAAGCCACTAAACTTTATGCACCAATCAAGGAAGATGAATGCAGATTAGACCGATTAACGTCAACGACATTGACCACTTTATTTCGCTCTGGAATCGCGTTTATGAGGAAGGAGAATACTTACGCTCGCCAGCGCCGGACAAAGCGATGCTGAGTGAGGTAATCACTCGTGTAGAAATAGAATCCATTCCCCAATTTGTGGCCTTCGATGGAAAACGCCTAGTTGGCAGCATCGAAATCTTTCCAGCCGAAATGTGTGGCTATGAAGGAGGAGAATTCGCTAAGACGGGCATTCTTGGCATCCATATTGACCGCCACTATCGAAACCAAGGGTTAGGAAAGAAGCTACTTACCACCGCCATTCAAAGCGGTTGGCAATATGGCTATGACACTATTGCGTTGAATGTTTACAAGACCAACCACCCTGCGATTGCTCTGTATGAGAAGTTTGGCTTCGGGCATTGTGGCGAATTAGGTGAAGTGCTGCTGCCCAATGGGAAATATCTAATGAGCCAAAAAATGGTGTTGAAACGCACATAGACTGACAGAAAATTCTTTTTCATCTAACCGTTCGCTATACTCAATAAGTTGACCAATTTCACTGAGCCGATGATGATTACATTCCAAACTTTAGCGCCCAACCAAATTCCAATGGCTTTATTGCTTGAAGCCGATCCAGACCAAGATAACGTCAAGCATTATCTAGAAGAATCACTGGGATTTGTCGCGTTAGAAGGAAAAAAGATCATTGGTGCTTGTGTCGTTTTGCCTTTATCTGGATCTTCTATTCAAGCTGAAATCATGAATGTATCTGTAGAACCAACACATCAACAGCAAGGGATTGGCACTCAATTATTGCGTACTGTGATTGATGAACTGAAGATGCAATCATACGAAAAGTTGGTGCTGGGCACAGGAACCTTTGGTTATCAACTGACTTACTATCAACGTTTGGGTTTCAGGGTAGAGAGCGTGGATAAAGATCACTTCTTACTCCACTACCCAGAACCAATTTGGGAGAACGGTATCCAGCACAAAGACATGCTGCGTCTGTATCTAGACCTTTAAACATAAAGGCTTAGTTAGCTTTTCATATCCAACTTTTTACCCAAGTATTCAATTTCAAAAGTCGCATACCCAAGCTGTACCGCTTCAAAAGAGTACATCAGGTTTTGCGCCTGCTTGGCATCTTTCGCCAATACGGCGACGGAGTAAATCGGACGCTCAACACCATTGTCCAACACTTGGGTATTGATGTAAGACGAGGTGACTAAGCCAGAGTTGTTCAAGCTGATCACTCGCTGGAGATCGACACCCAATACACGGTCCATTTCTAACGCCTCAATGCCCTCTTTCCAACGTAACGTCACACTGTAGTTATCACTTTCTGGCGTGTTGTCTAACCATTTGGCTCCCAGTGGTTGAATGCTCGCGATCTTCACCAAATCTTGCTGGTACATAGGTAAGTCCTGCAATTTAGTGGCAACTTCCGCCTCGTTATCTGCCGACAACACGAAACGCAGAATCTGTACTGGTTTACCATCAATACTGCTTGGTAAAACAAACATGTCTTTCACATCACCTTGTTCGATCAGTTGGCTAAAGGCCGCTTTCTGCTCTGGCAGTGTTTTGAGAACCTGTTCCGAATCATTGGTGTTCCAAGCCAGTTCCACGCCGTAATCAGCAGCAAAGCTAGAGAAAGAAGCCACAGTAAGCGTGCTTAATAGAATGAGTTTTTTCATAAGGTTACCTTTCACTTAACGATTTTCTTTTTTGCTTCAATATAAATTCAATGTTGTGGATCGCTTGATTACCAACGACTGCGGTATGCACGATGGCAGCTTCGGCAAGTGCTCTGAGCCTGCTTAAGTCCTGCCTCAGCCGATGAAATTTGTTGGTTCTGCGCAGCTTGATATAACTGTGCAAACCCTTCATCCATTTGTAGCATCAAGCGATTGAAGTTATCTGGTTTGCTCCACACTTCTTTCTTCGCTTTGCTCTCAGCTTGGCTTCCCTCTGGAAACGCTTGTTGCAGCTGTACGCTATGACGAGTGAGTTCAAGACCAATCTGCTCTAGTGCGTGCCAATCGGTATTGCTGCCTTTCAATGTCTTGCCGGCTTGTTTCGACAGGGACTCTATTTGCTCAAATGCATTCTGACGCGATTTAATTTGAGCGCTGAAGTCTTGGGCAAGCACTGTTGTTGATACAAAGATGGTCGGTAAAAGTGCAATCAGTGCCAATGTCTTTTTCATTTCATACTCCTGGTTTTTCGTTATTGCTGTGTGGTTGCAAATAAATTTACACAACAATCATTGCGTACGCAACTATTGTTGTGTAAATTACCGTAAAGAAGATCATCATACCGAGAAAAGATCGAGGTAATTATGAAAATTTGGGATTTAGCAACGCGACTTTATCACTGGGCTCAAGCCCTACTGTTTATGGCTTTGATGGCATCTGGATTGTCTGGCAATGGGCCTCATGTTCAATTGGGATTAGCGTTATTCACTTTGTTGTTATGGCGATTGACTTGGGGAGTTATCGGCAGCGAAACCAGTTTGTTTCGACAGTTTCTCCGCTCGCCTAAACGTGTCATTACTTACTTAAAAGGTAAATCGGCGGCGACTGTAGGTCATAATCCTGCAGGCGGCTGGATGGTGGCGGCGCTGCTGACGACATTGATGCTTCAATGTATCTCAGGAATGGCGCTTGGCGGCTTATTCGATACGTGGCCGTATTCCGATGTTTGGCTTAACGACAACGTATTTGTAGGGATTGAGTGGTTACACCTGACCTTGGCCGATCTTTTGCCTTTACTGATCGTCTTACATGTTGGTGCGATCCTTTTCTATAAACTAAGAGGTAAACCCTTGTTGAAAGCGATGATCACAGGTAAACAACCCCAAATGAACAAGCAGGCACTCATCACGGAACAGAAAATTGTCTATATCGCGCCGCAAAGCCGCGCTTTAGGGGTGCTAGTTGCTGCAACATTGGTTACCATGGCAATCGTTGCTTTATCATAAGAGTAAGAAAATGAGCGAACAGTTTGACAGACAAGACAGCTTTGGCTGGATGATCAATGTCGTTGCACACGATGCAGCGAAACGATTTGAAGCCGAGCTCAAAAAGCACGGACTTACCGTTGCACTTTGGCCGACCATGATGTGTTTGTGGGAAGAAGAAGGCGTGACGCAGCGCGATATCGCAGCGAAATCTAAGGTAGAAAACTCAACCACGACTCGTACCTTAGACAAGTTGGAGAAGTTAGGTTTGGTAGAGCGCCATCCCGATCCAAACAGCCGCCGCTCGTTCCGTATTTATCTAACGGAAGAAGGACGAAGCCTCAAAGAAACCTTGGTGCCAATCCCACTGGCTGTTAATAAAGAGCTGATGAGTCCGCTAGAGCCAGCAGAGCAAAAAGAGATGCTTCGCTTGCTAAAAAAGTTGGTCGCAGAGATTTAGCGCTTTGCTAAGTTTTTCCAACCCAAGAATAAACAAAGCCCTGAGTTCTGCACTTAGGGCTTTGTACTTTTTTGCTCGCGTCAGTTTGCTTGATGTCTAGCAACCTTCTGTAACATGCCCTCTAACCACCGAGCGCGTCGACGCTTGATTAACGTAATAGAAATAGCACGCTTCACGTTCCAAGGTGTACCCTTGCGGCCAAATATACACCACACGATCTAAGCCAGAACGATCAGCGAACTCATACTCAGGAATCGCAACAAAATAGGCACTGTTTGGGAATTGATTCCCCATAATGCAAAAGTCGCTGCCTTTACATGGCTTATCAATGGGTGAGTTGCCTTTGGCAGGCAGACCAATCTCTAACAACGCTCGTATGCTATTTGCACTTGCTTCTGGCATCCCACTGAGCATGTTCACTTGATGATCAATGTACGTCATTTGTCTACGCTCCTGCGCATCATCAATCATCACTTTGGCATGGAAGAACTTAAGAGACGTCCCCAGAGAAGACTGCGAACTGTGCAGCATAGAAACGTAAGCTTGACGGTTAATATCGAGCAGAATTGGCAAGGCAGCGAGAGCGATGGAACCCAAGGTTGCTAAGACGATGGTGATTTCCATCAACGTAAATCCTTTTGTTTTCACTTTTGACTCTCAGCGCACAGACAGATGATAGGGGGTTCGCTCCCACATCCATGTGAGAATCGAGCCAATATATCGTTGAAATTACGCAGAGAAACGCGCAAATGATAAGAAAAAACGAGGGAATCGAGAACTTGAGAGTGACCGCCAAATTACCTTGAAACTAGCGGCTAAAGTAACGTAAAAATTCGACAGAATTCAAAGCCTTGAAGCACACAGAAAAACAATAAGTAACTGTTTCTAAAATAAGAATTTAGATCAGTTAATACTTTTGATGTATTCAAAAATGTCATTTACTTGCTTTTCACTCAGCACAGATTTGAATGGTGGCATTGCACCGCTTTGACCATTCTCTCCTTCCAATACCGTCCCTATCAACTCCACTTTTGTTCCGAATGGGTTGGTCAGTTCATCAAAAATATTATCGGGCTTGATGTTCGTCGCCTTGGCCACCAATCCATCTCCATGCCCTTTGCCACCATGACAAGAGACACAGTAAGATTCAAAATACTGCTGACCCGCAGCAAGATCCGCTTCGCCATATTGGTTGTCAGTGAACCATTTGTAACCCGCAAAGCCAGAGCTGAAAGCAAGTAATAACAAAACAGCAGAGAAAAAGAATTTGCGCATGAGAGCCCCTTGTCTTCGTTTAATCAATGAAGACAAGGTAATGAGGGGGATGTCGAAAAAGTGTTGATTAGGCGTTGAGCAACGGCACGTTATTGCGGATTAAACCTCGGCGTACGCTGGTGCACATTTTGCCGAATCGACGGATTTCATCAAACTGAGGCGTGATACCACGATCCATTGCAGATTCCCAATAGCTCAGTTCAGAATCGACCATTTCCAACAGTTTTTTAGGGCAACCAATGCATTTACCCTCAGGACCACAAACAAAGGTCTCCGATTCATAAATCGGCAATTCTGCTTTCACTTGTTCAATGATATTGCGCATCGCGCTCATTCGATCTGGCTTGACGGTCATCATCCGACTCCACAAACATTTAAGGAGCCGGATTGTACTCTCTGGCACGCAAATGTCCCTACCTAATTTAGGTATATTTTACGTTTCTGCTTTGCAACCTTTGATTTAAACATTGGTAGCTTAGGCTTTGTCACCACTAAGTAGACCGCCGTCGCCGCTAATACAAAGCCAATAATGCCCATCCAATCAAACGACTCACCGAAGGCAAACCAAGCTTGAAGCGCCGTGGTCGGAGGCACAAGGTAGAACACCGAAGCAACACTCGATGCCGCACCATTCTTCACCATGTACAGCAGCAACAGAATCGCCACACAAGACAGCACGACCACAAGCCAGATTAAGGTAAGAATGAATTCCGTCGTCCATTGTACCTGCATGGTTTCAAACTGCATCGCGATGGGAAGGAACATGGCCAATGCTGCTAAATACTGCACGGTCGCGCCGCCTACCATATCCACTTGTTGGCAATATTTCTTTTGATACAAAGTGCCAAGCGTAATACCAAACAACGACGACAAGCACACACCAATCGCTAAGGTTTTGTGCAAATCAGATTGCCACTCCATCTTGCCCATGAGCACCATTGCAATACCGACAAAACCCAAGGACAAACCAATCCACTGTGATGGTTTGAACTGCTCAGAAGCGAACGCCACTAGCAATACGGCCGTCAAAATAGGCTGTATCCCGACGAGTAGCGAACTTAAGCCCGCCGGCATCCCCAAACTGATGGCAAAGTACGTCCCGCCCAGGTAAAAGCCGTGAATCAATATCCCGACAACGCAGCTGTGCCAAAAGTCTTTTCCCGTTGGAATGCGACGGCGCAGAAAAGCCACAATCACCAGAAACAGCAGGACATTAAACGCCATGCGAATCGACAACAAGGTCGCAGGCTCGGCGTATTGCAAACCAAATCGCGCACCAACAAATCCAGAAGCCCAAAGGATCACGAACACAAAAGGAATGGCTCTGATTAACATGATTCGCCCTCACTCTACTTACTTTTAAATCTTGAATGTTTTTAATCTCGAATGTTGTTAATGTAGTTAGGTACAGTGTTTTCAAAAAGTGACAGATGGAAGTGTTTTTATGGGTACAGATTTAGCAAGTACACTTGATTCCAATAAGTATTTGATCGTCGAGAAGCATCTCAAACAAGCGATCAGCAATGGGGTTTATCAGCCAGACGACAAATTGCCTTCCATCCGTCAATTGAGCACGGAACTCAAGGTAAGCAAGAACACGGTGATCCGCGCTTATCAGGAACTAGAAGCACAAAGCATGGTTTATTCGGTGCCAAAATCCGGTTATCGAGTAAAGCCAACCGAGCGACATGAAGCCAAAATTGCTAAGCCTACGCGCGTGGATTTGCTCTCGGTGTGCAAACAAATCCTCACTTACCCCGAGTATCAAGAGCTGCTTCCGACAGGTTCAGCACACCCAAATATTGATGCGCCAGCCATCAAAAGTCTGTATGCCGAAATTGGCCGTCAGAGTCGCCAACAAAGCCATATTTCCAGCCATTACCAACTGCCACCGGGTGATGACTTGTTGGTAAAACAACTGGCGAAGATCACCCAAGATCTGGGAACACCAGCAAACGTGGATGATCTTTTGGTCACCCATGGTGCGCAGCAAGCGATCAGTCTTGCCCTTAGAGCAACAACACAGACTGGAGACATTGTTGCGGTGGAATCACCCTGCTATTTCGGCAACTTATTGATGCTCGAATCCCTCGGTTTACAGGTAGTCGAGATCCCTAGTTGCCCCCGTGATGGTATGGATCCAGACGCGCTGGAAAAAGCCACGGCAACTTGGGAGATCAAAGTCATTATTGTCACGCCAAATTTCACCAACCCAACAGGCTCAATGATGCCCCTTGAAAGACGTGAGCGACTGCTTAAGGTTTCTGGAGATATTCCAATCATTGAAGATGACGTGTTTGGCGCGTTGAGTTATGACCAACCGTTACCAAGCTTGCGCAAATTGGACGAGAAACAACGGGTGATTTACGTCAACTCCTTGTCGAAAACGCTTGATTCACGCCTTCGTATTGGTTGGATGTTGGCGGGACGTTATCGCGCTCAAGTCGAGCAATACCTGTTATGTGAAAACATGGGCAGTTTGAACTTGATGCAATCAGCGGTGGGCACTTTTCTAACCTCAGGCAAATACCGAACTCACACTGCGCGTATGTGCCGTGTTTACCAAGCCAACGTGAGACGATATTTGCAGATGCTCAATCAATGCTTGGATGCACACTTTGAGCTAAAGAACCGCTATCAAATCAATGCAGTACAAGGTTCATTCTTGCTTTGGTTACGCTTGCCACCCAAGACTGACAGCTATGCGCTTTATCAAGCCTGTAACGAACACAAAATCAGTATCCTGCCCGGCTCGGTATTTGGCACTCAGGGACAGTATCAAAACTGCATTCGTCTCAGCGTAGCGAACTTTGGAGCGGAGAAAAACTGGCTCCCTGCGATGGAAATGCTGGCAACACTGATTGCTCAACACGCCAAATAGTCGCTTTAGACATTCCGTTTCAAGCATTCCGTTCCAAACATTCAGCACCAGAAACAACAAAGCCTCCGCAATTGGGCTGTCTCTTGATCACAAGTCTAGTGTTCAAGAGACATTGCTAGTTCGTAGCCTTCAAGGATGGTTTGTAGTTTAA